>NZ_CDRNDK010000062.1:0-21782 GCF_977012225.1 Planomonospora algeriensis
CGGGTCACGGGCGCCGGAGCCGGCGCGGCGGCGCCCGAAGCCGGCGGGCAGCACCACCTCCAGCCGCCTGCCGCCGACCTCGATCAGCACCTTCTCCCGGGGTCGCGGCGCGTCGACGGCGCGGATCCGGCGTAGGGCGGGATGTCGTTGCCGAACTCGGTCTCGATCCAGCGGGTGTGGACGGTGAAGGGCTCGGAGGTGAACGCCGGATCGGCCACGACCGCGCGGTGGAAGGGCAGCACGGTCGGCATCCCTTCGATCTCCAGTTCCGCCAGCGCCCGCCGCGACCGTTCCAAGGCCTCCGTACGGCTCCGCCCGGTCACGATGAGCTTGGCCACGAGCGAGTCGAAGGTCTGCGGCACCGTCATCCCGGCCTCGTAGCCCGAGTCGAGGCGGACTCCGGGCCCCGACGGGGTGCGCATGGCGGTGAGCGTGCCGGGTGCGGGCAGGAAGTTGCGTCCGGCGTCCTCGGCGTTGATCCGGAACTCGATCGAGTGGCCGCGCGCCACCGGGTCGGTATAGCCCAGCGGTTGCCCGTCGGCGATGCGGAACATCTCCCGCACCAGATCGATGCCGGCCACCTCCTCGGAGACCGGGTGCTCGACCTGCAGGCGGGTGTTGACCTCCAGGAAGGAGATCGCGCCGTCCTCCCCGACCAGGAACTCGCAGGTGCCCGCCCCGATGTAACCCGCCTCCCGCAGGATCGCCTTGGAAGCGGCGTAGAGGATCTCGGTCTGCTCCGCGCCGAGGAACGGCGCGGGCGCCTCCTCCACCAGCTTCTGGTGGCGGCGCTGCAGCGAGCAGTCGCGGGTGCCGACCACGACCACGTCGCCGTGCCCGTCGGCCAGGCACTGGGTCTCCACGTGCCGCGGCCGGTCCAGGTAGCGCTCGACGAAGCATTCGCCCCGTCCGAACGCGGTCGTCGCCTCCCGGACGGCGCTGTCGTACAGGTCCAGGATCTCTTCGAGCCTCCTGGCGACCTTCAGCCCGCGCCCGCCTCCGCCGTACGCGGCCTTGATCGCGATGGGCAGCCCGTGCTCGCGGGCGAAGGCGACCACCTCCGCCGCGCCCCGCACCGGCTCTGCGGTGCCCGGCACCAGCGGCGCGCCCACCCTCGCCGCGATGTGCCTGGCCTGGACCTTGTCGCCCAGCGCCTCGATCGCCTCGGGGGGCGGCCCGATCCAGGTGAGTCCCGCGTCGATGACGGCGCGGGCGAAGCCGGCGTTCTCCGCCAGGAAGCCGTAGCCGGGATGCACCGCGTCGGCGCCGGACCGCGCGGCGATCCGCAGCAGTCCGGCGATGTTCAGGTACGTCTCGGCCGGCGACTGACCGGCCAGCGCGTGCGCCTCGTCCGCCATCCTGACGTGCAGCGCGTCCAGATCCTGCTCGGCGTAGACCGCCACGCTGCGCAGCCCGGCGTCCTTGCACGCGCGGGCCACCCGCACGGCGATCTCACCGCGATTGGCGATCAGGACCTTTCTCATCACGTGTTCCTCCGCGAAACTGGTGACCCGACTGACCCGGCGACTCCGGATGTGGCTCAGACCCTGTGCAGCACCCGGTCGGAGCCGTGCGGCGCCCGGCTGGGGCGCGCCGATATGGCGATGGCGGTGAGGACCAGTCCTTCCCTGGCCATCCAGCGGCCGCGGAACCCGGTCAGCGGCCGGCCGAGCACGCTGGGCCCCGTCACCAGCAGGCGGGCGAAGAAGGTGCCGCGCACCGGGTCGAACGTCACCGTCGCGCTCTCGAAGTCCAGCCAGCGTTTGGTCAGCGGGAACCACGCCTTGTAGACGGACTCCTTGGCGCTGAAGAGCAGGCGGTCCCAGGACGGGCCCGGGTGCTCCCGGTTCAGGGCCCGGATGGCCTCGCGTTCCTCGGGTTTGGAGATCGCCTCCAGGGCCCCGCTGGAGATGGCCCTGTCGGGTTCGGCGTCGATGCCCACCGTGATCCCCTCGCTGCTCGGACCGACCACGGCCGCGCGGTAGCCCGTGCAGTGGGTGATGCTGCCGATAACGCCCTTGGGCCACTGGGGCTCGCCGCGCACGCCGGGCAGCACCTGCTGCGGGGGCAGGCCGAGTGCGCCCATGGCCTTTCTGGCGCACATCCGCGCCGTCGCGAACTCCGCGCGCTTCTGCTCCACGGCCCTGCTGACCACCTCCGCTTCCGCGGGGAAGAGCATGGCATCGGCATGGTCTTCGAAGGTGTCGACGGCCATCGCCCATGGCGGCAGAATGTTCGCGATCAAAGCCTCGGCGTTCACGATTTTCACTGTAAACAGGCCCTGAACACAGGAGAATCGCCACAAAGCTCTTCTGGGGTTGTCCGGCTCCCGATCAGGGGCGGGACGGGGTCACCTCGTCGGTGTGATCAGCGAGGCGTCGATCGCCCGGTTGACGGCATCGATGCGCGACGCCGCTCCGAGTTTCACGAAGATGTTGCGCAGGTGGCGCTTGACCGTGGCTTCCGTGGTGTTCAGCCGGGAGGCGATCTGCCTGTTGCTGAGCGCCTGGGCGACCAGCTCGAGCACCTCGCGCTCCTTGCCCGTCAGGACCTCGCTGTGCGTGCTCTCCATCTGGGCGAGGCTCTCCGGGGAGACGACCAGGATGAGGCGATCGGGTTCGTAGTGCACGCTCCTGATCGCCGCCACGAGCTCGTAGCGGTGCACGGTCTTGAGCAGATAGCCCCTGATGCCGGCGGACAGCAGCTGCCGCAGGATGTGCGGCCCGTCGTACATGCTCAGGATGATGATCTGGGTGGCGGGCGAGATCGCACGTGCTCGCGAGACGGTGTGCGCGGCCCCGTCGCCGGGGATCTCGACATCGAGCAGCAGGACGTCGGGGCGCTTCTGCGAGACCAGTTCCAGCGCGGTGTCGGAGGTGCCGGCTTCGCCTACGACCACCAGGTCCTCCTGCGCCTCGAGGATCTCCCGCACGCCCTCGCGGAACAGCGCGTGATCGTCGACCAGCGCGATCGTGATGGAGCGGTCAGCCTGGGTCATCGACGGACCCCGGTAACGGCACGGCGAGATCGATGCGGGTGCCCCGTCCCATTTCGGTGCTGATGGTGACCATGCCGCCGAGCAGGGCGGCGCGTTCCTGGATCGAGGCCAGTCCGAGGCTGTGGTGTTCGGGGTTCCGGTTGACGTCGAAGCCGCAGCCGTCGTCGGTCACCGACGCCCGCAGCTCGTGCGGCGCGATGTCGACTCTGATGTAGATGGCCGACGGCTGCCCGTGCCTGAGCGCGTTGCGTATCGCCTCGCTCAGGATCAGCAGGCACTCCTCGCTGATGGCCGGCGTCGCCCAGACCTCGTCGCCGTTGACCGCCAGCTCCACCGTCATGTCCTCGACGCCGATGGCCTCGAGGTGCGCCAGCAGCGCCTTCTCCAGGCTCTGCATCGGTTCGAGCGGGTGCAGGTCGGAGGTCAGCTGCCGGAGGCGCCACATGGCCTCCTGGATGGCCTCCTGCACTCTCTCCATCTTGACGATGGCCTTGGCGGGATCGGTGGTGCGATACATGACGGACAGTTCGGCCTGCCGGTGGGCGACGCTGAGACTCTGCCCGATGCGGTCGTGCAGTTCTCTGGCGATGCGCCCGCGCTCGGCCACGTGCGCTTCGTGGACCTTGCTGAGCAGGAACCCGGCGTAGCTGGTCGCGGCCTCCCTGATGCGGATCGAGACGGATTGCTCCAGCGTGGTGACGACGTGCCTGAGCAGGCGCTCGGTCTCGGAGTCCTCCTGGATGCGCTGGTTCAGGATGGTGAAGGCGGCCCGGAAGAACGCCGAGGCGGCCAGCAGGGATTCCCTGGGGTGGACACCGGTGGCGGCTCTGGTGAGGCCGATGTCCCAGGACAGGAAGCGGGGCGGCTCGCCGGTCCGGGGGAGGCCGGTGCCCAGTACGGCGGCGATATCGGTCAGGATCTGATTGGCATTCGCCATGACCTGGGCCTTCGCGTATTCGTCCCGGACGAGCACGCTGCCGGCGAGTTCGAGGTCCTGTTCGTACTTGGCCAGGATATCCGCGCGGCACTCCTCGAGAAGAGCGGCCGAGAGACTCTGCATGCATGATACGTCATCTTCCGCCACCCTGCCCCCTTCTTCTCCTAACATTCCCCAGATATTCGCATCATGGTTCCCGGATGGCAAGTAGGCGGCCGACATGCAGAGAACCGGTCTGTCAAGGGCCTCACCTGGGGCTAATCAATTGCCCGAGCGCCTTTACCGAATAGCTTACAAATAGTCAGCATTTTATATTATCAACAACCCGCCTCCCGCGAATGTGCGGTCCGCGCAATCGGCGGACCGCGCACCGGGAGCCGGGACGGGCGTCCAGCCCCTGATCAGGCGGGCGGCACGGCGACGGCGGCCGCGGCCCTGCCGCTCCTCCTGAGGGCGGCTCCGACCGCCGACAGGGCCGCTCCCACGGCGGAGGAGTCCACGCCGACTCCCCAGACCGCGTCCCCGCCCATCCTGCACTCGGCGTAGACCACGGCCTCCGCGGGCACGCCGCCGGCCGGACCCCTCTCGGCCGCGCGGTGCACGGTGCGCACGTCGACGCCCCAGGGGGCGAGCTTGGCGCCCATGGTCTTGGCGTCGTGCTCCCCCGCGCCGTCGAGGTGAAGCGTCGCCGTGATCCGCCTGCCGGCCGCGTACGACTCGCCGGCCGGACCCTCGGGGGAGACGTACTCCCGTTCGAACAGTTCCCGGATCTGCTCGGGCG
The DNA here is from genome assembly GCF_977012225.1 of Planomonospora algeriensis. NCBI lineage: Bacteria > Bacillati > Actinomycetota > Actinomycetes > Streptosporangiales > Streptosporangiaceae > Planomonospora > Planomonospora algeriensis. Next base: position 4,717 of record NZ_CDRNDK010000062.1, read on the forward strand.
AGAGCTCGCTGCCGAGCAGCTCCGCGTGCGACTGGACCACCGCCGCGAAGTCCTTCTGCAGCTCCTTGGGCAGCCGCATGCCGTACCAGGCGCTCATGATGTAGGCGACGCCGCTCTTGCCCGACTGGGCGGTGATCCGCACGACCGCCTCGTAGGTGCGCCCCACGTCCTTGGGGTCGATCGGCAGGTACGGCATCCGCCACGGCTGCTCGTCGACGCTCACCCCGGCCTCGGCCGCATCGCGCTCCAGGCTGTCGAAGCCCTTCTTGATGGCGTCCTGGTGGGAGCCCGAGAAGGAGGTGTACACCAGATCGCCCCCGTAGGGATGCCGGGGGTGGACGGGGATCTCGTTGCACCACTCGACGGTGTCACGGATCTTGTCGATGTCGGAGAAGTCGACCCCGGGTGACCCCGTGGCTGAACATGTTCATCCCCAGCGTCACGAGGCAGACGTTGCCCGCCCGCTCGCCGTTGCCGAACAGGCAGCCCTCGATGCGCTGGGCGCCGGCCAGGAGGGCGAGCTCGGCCGAGGCGACCCCGGTCCCCCGGTCGTTGTGCGGGTGGATGGACAGGCAGATGTGCTCGCGCCGCGACAGGTTCCGGTCAAGCCATTCGATCTGATCAGCGAAGACCGAGGGCAGCGAACGCTCCACGGTCGTGGGGAAATTCAGGATTATCGGCCGGTCGGATCCGGGCTCCCACACGTCCATAACGGCTTCGCAGACCTCAAGGGAGAAGTCGGCCTCGGTCTCGTTGAACAGCTCGGGCGAGTACTGGAAACGAAGATGTCCGCTATGTAACTCTTTATCGGCATACTTCTTCACCAGCTCGGTGCCCCGAACCGCCAGGTCCTTGCACTCTTCCCGGCTCATTCCGAACACCACGCGCCGGAACAGCGGAGCCGTCGCGTTGTAGAGGTGAAGCGTGGCCCGGGGCGCCCCCGACAGGCATCGGACGGTGCGCTCGATCAGCTCGTCGCGCGCCGGCACCATGGCCGATATCCACACGTCGTCCGGGATGCGGTCCTGCTCGATGAGGAGGCGGACGAAGTCGTGGTCGTCCTGACTGGCCACCGGGAAGCCGATCTCGATCTCCTTGTAGCCGATTTCGACCAGAAGTTCGAACATCCGCAGCTTTCTCTCCGGCGACATCGGGTTGGCGAGCGACTGGTTGCCGTCCCGGAGATCGGTGGACAGCCAGCGCGGCGACGAATCGATCCGCCGGTCCGGCCACACCCGATCGGCAAGAACGAGGGGAGTGAAATCGGAATAACGCTCCACAGGCCGGCTCTCACCCATTTACCAATCTCCTTCGCTGAGATTATCCGAGCACCTCTGATGTACACCATCACCAAATAACCATTCAATTCCCCGGTCAAGGGAGTGGTCAGGAGAATTACCATCCTGCGCCGAAGGATCATCCGGGGTATCGAAAGTTCGGTCCGGTGCGCCCGTCCGACCGCCTCCGGGGCGAGACATCGGATGTCTGATCCGGGAGGACATGTGTGAGACTAGATCACGAAATACGGTGTCTATCTATGACAAACCCTCTCCCAGCAGGCGCCTCCCCGCGCATGCGCCCCAGGTGAGGCGCGCCAACGGCAACGATCACTCATCGATCTCCAGTTCAGCGGAAGGGCTGCCAATGATGACGACGGGCGTCGGCTCCTCAGCCGGATTCCTCTCCCTCCGGCGCGGCGGGCTGTGCCTGGCCGAGGCCCGCCCCTCCGTGCAGTTCAACTTCCTGCTGCGCTTCCTCACCGGGGCGTCGTTGAGCTCCCCCGCCGCCGGCGAAGGCGACCCGGGCAGGACCGCTTGGGGCGCGCTGACCTGGACGCTCGCCGTCTTCGCCGTCTATCTCTACAACGGCGTCAAGGACGTGTGCGAGGACAGGCTCAACGGCTCGCGCCGGCCCATAGCGCGGGGTGAGCTGCCCCCGTCCGTGGCCACCGCGGTCGCGGCCGGCGCCGCGGTCGCGTCCATCGTGTGCAGCCTGGCGCTCGGGCCGGTGAACCTGGGGATGGTCGCCTTCCTGCTGGCCCTCGGCTACCTCTACTCCGGCCCGCCCTTCCACTTCAAGCGCAGGACCAGCGGAACGGTCGCGATCGGGCTGGCGGCCAGCGTCCTGACCTACTGCGCCGGGGCCTACGCCTACGCCGGAGAGCTCAGCGGCTCGCCGTCGCTGATCGTCTTCGTCCTCGCCGCCTCGTTCTGGACCGCCCTCGTGGGCCCGCCGACCAAGGACCTGCCCGACATGGACGGCGATGCGGCCGCCGGCCGCGTGACGTTCGCCGTCGTGTACGGCGAGCGCGCGCTGCGGCTGGCCACGATCGGCCTCTCGCTCGCCCTGCCCGCCGTCGTCACGGGCGCCGTGCTCCTGATGGACCTGCCGCTGCGTGTGCCGGCGGCCGCCATGTGCCTGGGCGGGCTGGCCGTCGCCCTGCTCTGTCGCGGTCCGATCCCGCCCGGACCGCGGCGGCGGCGGCCGTACGCCGTCTTCATGGTCACCCAGTACGTGCTGCACGGCTGCGTGATCGTGCCGCAGGTGACCCGCGGCTGGCTGCTCGCCTGAGCGCCGGTCACACCCGCCGGCGGCCGGGAGCCGAGCCGGCGAGGTGCTCCCCCGCGGGGACACGGGCGGGGACCTGGCCGGGCGGGGCCTTCAGGTCCGGCGGCAGGTCCGAGCGCTGGGTGATGTTCAGCTTGCGGTACACGCGCGTCAGGTGCTGCTCGACGGTGCTCACCGTGATGAACAGCTTGGCGGCGATCTCGCGGTTGGAGTAGCCCACCGTGGCCAGGCTGGCCACCCTGCGCTCGGCGTCGCTGAGGATCGCCACCACCCTGCTCCCCTCGGTGTCCTGCCCGGCCTCCTCGTCGCCGAGCGCCCAGCTCAGCGGGCGGGCGCCGCACTCCTTGGCCAGAGCCCGCACGCGGCTGGCGATGATGCCCGCCCTGCGGAACTCGCCCACGCTGTGGTACGCCTCGGTGAGGTCGAGCAGCGACCTGGCCAGCTCGTAGCGGTCTCCGCAGGCCTGGAGGTACTCGGAGGCCTGGCGCAGGAACACCGGCCGGTGCCGTACCTCGCTGGTGGCGGCCAGCAGCCGCAGCGCGACGCCGTCGGTGCGCTCGGACCCGGGACCCGACCGGCTCAGCTGCTCCTCGACCAGCTCGCGGGCCTCGTCGTACCTGCCCAGGTCGATGAGGGCCTCCGCCGCGTCCGCGCGCCAGGCGATGAACCCCGGCGTGTCCATGTTCCAGTCGGTCAGCAGCTCCCCGCAGAGCCGGAAGTCGCGCAGCGCCGCCGCCGGGTTGTCGACGGCGAGCTGGTACCGGCCGCGTGCCTGCAGGAACTGCAGGCCGAACCTGGTCTGCAGCATCGCCTCCGGAAGCACCTGGTTGAGCTGCTCGAGCGCCTCGTCGTAGCGTCCCATCGCGGTGGCGGCCAGCATGAGGGTGGCCACCGGTCCGCCCACGGCCACGCCCCAGCTGCCCGGCGGAATGATCTCCAGGGCGAGGCGGGCGTACGACGCGGCCTCCTCGAGTTCTCCCCGGCGCAGGGAGAGCTCCGCCCGAATGGCGGTGAGCCGTGCCCGGCGGGCCGGCGAGGATCCGGAGCGCAGTTCCGCCAGCAGCGCGTCGCACCGCGGCGCCGCCCGGTCCGACTGCCCGGCGTAGACGAGGGCGAGCAGCGCGCTCTCCACGGTGTCCATGGACATCTCGTCCAGGTTGGAGCTGCGCAGGATCCGCTCGGCGGTGTTCACGATCTGCTCGTGGGGGCCGCCGGTGAGCACGCCGGCCAGCGCGTTGATCGACTCCAGGCGCCGGCTCACCTGGAACGGCAGCACCGCCTCGCTGATGTTCTTGCCCGCCCAGCTGCTCATGTGGGTCAGGAGCGGCGGCGCGGAGCAGCGCAGCCACATCCTGGTGCCCACGCCTTCGGCGACCGTCTGCGGGTCGGCGTCGCCGAACTCCGCCGTGCGCTCCAGGACGTCGCAGGCCACGTCCACCCGGCCGTGCCACACCAGCGCCCGGGCCAGGACGATCGCGTCGCTGCCGTGCAGGGTGCCGTTGTGCAGCGCGTCGGTCAGCTCCTCCATGTGGCTGATCGGCGCCTTCGGGTCGATGCGCCACTCGGCGCGCATCAGCATGGTCGCGATCATCGTGCGCTCGCGGTCGTCCAGGCGTCCGCGCAGGGCGAGTTTGAGGTAGTCGACGGCGGACTCGACGTCGCCGTCGGCCAGCCGGCGCCGGGCCGACGACTGCAGTACGGGCACGGCCCAGGGGGCGTCGGCGGTGTCGGCCTTGCTCAGCTGCTCGGCGATCGCCAGGTCGGGGGCGCCCTCGCTGTTGAGCAGCTCGGCGGCACGCTGGTGCATGTACTGGCGCTTGTCGGCCCCGAGGTCGGCCAGGACCGCCGCCCCGCCCGCCTCGTGGCGGAACCGGCCGTCCTTCAGCAGTCCCGCCGTCTCCAGCCAGTGGATCGACAGGGGGACCGACGTCGTGTCCGAGCGGGCCAGCCGCTGGACGAGCGCCGAATCGTCGATCGCGGCCACCCACCTGGCCACGTCCAGCAGCGCCGGATCGGCCCGGTGCAGGCAGGACAGCACGGCCTCGCCGTACCTCTCCGCCGGCTGTCCCGTGCCGTTGCCCGCGAAGTCCTCCAGGAGCCCTTCCACCAGGAGCGGGTTGCCGCCGCTGAGGTCGTGCCACTCCGGCGTCAGCCGCTCGGCCGTCTCACGCCCCAGCCGCTCGCCCACCATGTTCAGCACGGCGCCGCAGGAGAGCGGGAGCAGCCGGACGGCGGTGCAGTGCGGCTGCCGCATGATCTCCGTGGGGAAGGACCTGTCCGTCTGGTGCGTGTAGTCGGCGTGCCCGAAGACCGCCATCGTCGGTGACGATCTGGCCCTGCGGATGAAGTAGGACAGGCACAGCTGCGAGGCGCGGTCGGCGTCGTGGACGTCATCGACGACGATCACCAGCGGGAGTTGCTCCGCCAGTGACAGCAGCACCCCGCAGAGCGCTTCGGCGGTCTTGGTGTCCGGTCGCTCGGCGCCCTCGCGCAGGAGGTCCGTGGTGCGCAGGCGAAGCTGTTCGCTCAACGGGGCGTTGTGGAGGAGCTGCCCCATCACGCCGAGCGGGAGATCGCTCTCCGCGCGCGACGCCGTCGCCACGAGCGGGAGCGCGCCGTGGTCGTAGGCCTGCTCGGTGAAGGCGTGCAGCAGTTCGCTCTTCCCCGTGGCGACCACTCCGCTCACCATCGCGACCCTGCCTCTGCCTTCGACCGCCTCGGAGAGCAGCCTCCGTATGGAGGCCATCGCCGCGTCCCTCTCGAAGAACCCCATGCCGAGCACTCCTCACCAGAGTCGGAACGATTTTCCGCGTCCCGTGGAACCTGATCACGATCAATACGCTACGCCGCCCCTTATATGGCCACAACGGGGCGACCCTTAATAGCGACCGATCTACAACTTTCGATTCCCGGACACGCACAGGAAAGCGCCGCGCCCGTATATCAGAGGCGCGGCGCACGGAACTCGGTGTCTGCGGTGCTCGGTTATTCAGCGATCCTCGTCCTGGTCGTCCAGCGGTAGATCAGCCCTTGGCAGTCGCCTTCGAGGTGGTAGTGCTCCTCGGTTCGCTCGAAATGCTCGTAGCCGCTCCGGTAGGGGACCTTGACCTTCTCGTCCGCCCGGTCCAGCCGCCTGAAACGGGCGGCCTCCGGAAAGTCGAGCGGTCCGCCCAGAAGGAAGACGTTCACGTCGTACGGACGGTGTTCGGAAATTGCGCAATCCGCAAGCGCCTCTCGCGCCGAGCCGGGGACCAGAGTCACGGGCACCTCCATTGATCGACCTTTACAACATGTTACGGAACCATTTCTCGGAAACCCTCCCCCGATTCCCCCCTGTCATTGGCTGTCACGCGCGGTCCAGCGGAACGTCCTGAGGCACAGGACCAGGCCGATCACGCACCAGACGCCCAGGGCCAGGGCCACCGCCGGAAGCTCCCAGCTGGCGGCCGGCTCCAGGACCACTGCGTGCTCGGGCAGGAACACCGATCGCATGCCCTGGGTCATCCACTTGAGCGGGAAGATCGACGCGAACGTCTGCAGGATCGACGGCACGTCGGAGAAGGGGAAGTAGACGCCGGAGCAGAACTGCACGATGAGGAAGGGCAGCGTGATCGCCGCGTTGGCCCCGCGGGTGGACTTCGGCAGGCTGCCGGCCACGATCCCCAGGAACGTGCAGGCCACGCCGCTGAGGATGAGGACCCAGGTGAACGTCAGCCACCGGTCGAGGGTGGTGGGCAGCTGGACTCCGAACATCAGCACCCCGACCGCGATCAGGAGGACGACTTCGGCGAGCATGCACACCATGACTTGGATGATCTTGCCGCCGAAGTAGGCCACGCGCGGCGTGGGCATGCCGTACAGCCGCTTGAGCGTCCCGTCGTGGCGCTCCAGGGTGATGTTGATGCCCAGGTTCTGGAAGGACGTGCCCATGATGCCGGCGCCGATCATGCCGGCGGTGAGGATCTGGGCGCCGGTGACGCCGGGCAGCCCGGATCTGCTGCCCGACATGGTGCCCAGCAGCATCAGCATGATCGCCGGGAGCGAGAAGATGACGATGAACTGGCCCTTCGTGCGGAAGAAGCCTTTGAGCTCCAGCGCGCCGCGTCTGAGGGCCAGCCGGCCGGCGCTGGGCAGCCGCACCGTCTCCACCGGCCGGATGTCGGCCGGTTGCATTGGCAGTGTGGTCGTCACAGGTGCTCTCCGATGAGGCCGAGGTAGGTGTCTTCGAGAGTCGGCCGCGTGACGGTCAGCTCGGGGATCTCCCCGCCGAACTGCGCGATGAGCTCCGCGACGACCTGCGTCGGCGTCGAGGTCTTCACGCGGCGGTCCCCGTCCGGGGTGGACCAGCCGACCGTCGCCTCCGCCTCCGCGCGGCCGGCCAGCGTGGCGGGTTCGCCGACCGCGACGACCCTGCCTTCCGCGATCACTCCCACCCGGTCGGCCAGCGCTTCGGCCTCGTCGAGGTAGTGCGTGGTCAACACGATGGTGGTGCCCTCGTCGGACAGCAGCGAGATCAGGCTCCAGAACTGGCGCCGGGCCTCGGGGTCGAACCCCGTGGTCGGCTCGTCCAAGAAGAGGAGTTCGGGATTGCCGACCACGCCCAGCGCCACGTCGACTCTGCGCCGCTGGCCGCCGGAGAGGGCCCGGATGCGGGCGTCGGCCTTGCCGGACAGGCCCACCAGTTCGATCACCGCGTCCGGGTCGCGCGGCCGCGGAAAGTAGCTCGCAAAATGGTGCACCGTCTCGCGGACGGTGAACTCGGCGGCGTCGGTGGCCGACTGCAGCACGATTCCAAGCTTGGACCGCCAGGCGCGCCCGGCCCTGCCGGGGTCCTCGCCGAGCACGCTGACCTCACCGCCGTCCCGGCTGCGGTGACCCTCCAAGATCTCGACAGTGGTGGTCTTGCCGGCGCCGTTGGGCCCGAGGAGCGCGAAGACCTCACCCCGGGTGATGTCCAGGTCGATGCCGTCGACGGCGGTTACCTCTCCGTATTTCTTGCGCAGCTCACGTACACGTACTGCTGTGTCGCTCATGTTCCTTAGGGTTCGAGATCGCCAGGGTTTGCGATATTCATCCTTCGGAACCCCGCATCTACGTCCTTCGATACCCCTACCGCGGTCCGCGCCTGGTCGGCGGCCCGATCAGCCGGTCCCGCGGGCGGAACCCCGACCGGGGAGGCGGACCCTCATCAACCGTTCGGTGGATTACGGAGAGCCGGTGGAGCGGGAATTCTCGGAGCATGTCAGTCATCGAGATCAACGGCCTGCAGAAGAGCTACCGAACCCACAAGGCGCTGAACGGCGTCACCCTGACGGTCGAGCGAGGCGAGATCTTCGGCATCCTCGGCCCCAACGGAGCCGGCAAGACCACCGTGGTGGAGTGCGCGTCCGGGCTGCGCGAGCCCGACGGCGGCGTCCTGCGCGTGCTCGGCCTGGACCCGCGGACCCAGCGGCGTGAGCTGCTCCAGCGCATCGGCACCCAGTTGCAGGAAGCCGCCCTGCCCGACGCCATCAGGGTCGGCGAGGCGCTGCAGATGTACGCCTCCCTCTACGACAGGCCCGCCGACTGGCGGGCCCTGATGGAGGAATGGGGGCTGGCCGACAGGAGGCGCGCCCGCTTCGCGGGGCTGTCCGGCGGCTGGAAGCAGCGCCTGTTCATCGCGCTGGCCCTGGTCGGCAACCCCGAGGTCGTCTTCCTCGACGAGCTGACCACCGGTCTGGACCCCGCCGCCCGCCGGCTGACCTGGGGCCTGATCCGCGACATGCGCGACCGCGGCGTCACCGTCGTGCTGGTCACCCACTTCATGGACGAGGCTGAGGCCCTCTGCGACCGCATCGCCGTGATCGACCAGGGGCGTGTCGTCCATGAGGGCAGCCCCGGCGAGCTCGTCGCCAAGAGCCGCACCGCCTCCCTGGACGACGCCTACTTCGCACTCACCGAGAGGACCGCGTGATGAAGGGTCTCAGCAGCGTCATCGCGATCGAGCTCAAGCTGGCCATGCGCGACCCGATGTCCGCCTTCTTCGCCCTGGCCTTCCCCGTGGTCATCCTCTGGGTGAAGATGCGCAACGGCGGCACGCTGCCCAGCGGGCTGCCCGTCATCGACGCCTTCGTCCCGATGCTCAGCATCTTCGTCATCGGCCTGGCCTCCCTGGTCGTCCTGCCGGCCACCCTGGCCCAGTACCGCGAACGCCGCGTGCTCAAGCGGCTGCGCGCCACCCCGGCCTCCCCCGCCATGATCTTCGGTGCCCAGTGGGCCGCGCACATGCTGCTGGCCGTCCTCGGCACCGTCCTGCTCGCCGTCATCGGCCTGGCCGCCTACGGGCTGAACGGACCGGCCGATCTCCCCCAAGTCGTCCTCGCCTGGGTCCTGGCCACCCTCAGCCTCGGCTCCATCGGGCTGCTCATCGGCGCCCTGGTGCCCAGCGGCCGCACCGCCACGGTGATCGGCTTGGCCGTCTTCTTCCCCATGGTCTTCGTCTCCGGCGCCATGAGCACCCGCGAGACCCTGCCGGAGTCGATGCGCTCCATCGGCGACCTGACCCCCATGGCCCCCGCCGTCCAGGCCATCCGCGCCGGCTGGGAGGGCCACCCCGTCTCCCCGCTCACCCTCGTCGTCATGATCGCGATCTTCATCGTCGCCGGCGGGGTCGCGCTGAAGGCGTTCCGCTGGTGATGATCACCGAACCCGACGTCTCGCGATGGGACCGGGCCTGGCCCGCCCTGCCGTACCTCTTCATCCTGCTGCCGGCGGTCTTCGCCCTGCTGCGGGACTGGAGGCTGGACATGGCGGTCCTGGCGGTGCTGACCGGAGCCTGGCACTGGTTCATGGTCTCCTCGCGATTCAGCCGGATCGAGCGCCCGGCGGCGGCGATCGCCTACTTCACCGTGATGCTCGCCCTCATCGCGGTCCTGGTCAGGATCGACCCGCTGTTCGCGGTGGCCGGCCTGGGCGCGTTCGTCCAGGCCTTCACCCTGCTGCACGGGTGGACGGCCTACCTGGGGGTGGCCGCCACGGCCGCCGTGCTGGTCGGCTCCCGCCCCGATCCCCGGCCGCCGGGCGAACTGGCCTTCTCCTTCCTGCTCGCCGTCCTGGTCGCCTCGACCGTCGGCCTGTTCATCCGGACCATCTCCGAGCAGAACCAGCAGCGCAAGGTGATGATCGCGCAACTGAAGGCGACCGGGGCCAAGCTGGCCGCGACGGCGGAGGAGAACGCGAACCTGCAGTCGCAGCTGCTGATCCACGCGCGGGAGGCGGGCGTGCTCTGCGAGCGGCAGCGGATGGCCCGGGAGATCCACGACACGATCGCCCAGGGTCTGACGGCCATCCTCACCCAGCTTGAAGTCGCTGAGAACATCATCGACGACGCGCCCGCCGCCCGCTCCAGGCTGAACACCGTGCGCATGCTGGCCAGGGACAGTCTCAACGAGGCCCGCCGGTCGGTCCTGGCGATGCGCCCCGCTCCGCTGGAGGAGGCCCAGCTGGCGACCGCCCTCGAGGACGTCGCGGACACCTGGTCGCAGCGGGTCGGCGTGCCGGCTCCGGTGTCGGTCACCGGCGAGGCCAGGCCGCTGCACGCCGAGGTGGAGATGACCCTGCTGCGCGTGGCCCAGGAGGCGCTGGCCAACGTCGGCAAGCACGCCTCCGCCGGCAGGGTGGCCGTCACCCTGTCCTACATGGAGGATGTGGTGGTGCTCGACGTACGCGACGACGGATCCGGATTCGACCCCCAGCGGGTCGATCCGTCGATCGCGGGCGGATTCGGGCTCACCTCGATGCGTCAGCGCGTCACCCGCCTGGCCGGTGAATTCGAGATCGAGACCGCATCCGGTCAGGGGACGGGTGTCTCCGCTACGCTGCCCGCCATCCCCGCCGACTCCAGAAACGCGTGAGGCATGCCGATTCGTATCATCGTCGTGGACGATCACCCCGTCGTCCGTGACGGGCTGCGCGAGATCTTCTCCACCGATGAGGCCTTCGAGGTCGTCGGCGAGGCGGCCGACGGGCCGGAGGCCCTCGCCCTGACCCGGCAGGTCGGGCCCGATCTCGTGCTCATGGACCTGCGGATGCCGAAGATGAGCGGCGCCGAGCTGATCCGCCGGCTGCGCGAGCAGACTCCGGGCATCCACGTGCTGGTCCTGACCACCTTCGACAACGACGCGGACGTGCTGCCCGCCATCGAGCAGGGCGCCACCGGCTACCTGCTCAAGGACACCCCGCGCGTCGAGCTGCTCCGCGCCGCGCAGGCGGCCGCCCGCGGCGAGACCGTGCTGTCCCCCACCGTGGCCGGGCTGCTCAAGCAGAAGGTGCGCGCGCCCGAGCAGCAGACGCTGAGCCGGCGGGAACTCGAAGTGCTCGGGATGATCGCCCGCGGCGCCACCAACCGCGAGGCGGCCGGGAAGCTGTTCATCACCGAGGCGACGGTCAAGACGCACCTGCTGCACATCTTCGCCAAACTCGGGGTGAAGGACCGGGCCGCCGCGGTGGCGGCGGCCTACGAGACCGGGCTGCTCAAGCGGGCCTCGGAGAGCTGACCGAGGTCCTCCGGCCGACCGGCTCCGGAGACCCGGTCAAGGGCGTCTAGGGGTGGGCCGTCCCGGACGGTGATCCGTAGCGTGAACATGTCTGCCCTGTTCATGCGCGCGGACACCCCGGGACGAATGGAGATGAGCCCATGAACACGCTTGCCCTGGCTGACCCGCGAGCCGAGCTGGCGACCGTCGGAGGCAAGGGCGAGTCCCTGGCCCGCCTGGCGCGGGCCCGGCTGCCGGTCCCCCCGGGCTTCCACGTCACCACCGCCGCCTACCGCGCCTTCGTGGCCCGCCACGGTCTGCAGGAGCGGATCCTGTCGGGCGACGCGGCGGAGGTCTCCGCCCTGTTCGCCGCCCACGGGATGCCGGAGGAGATCGCCCGCGACATCCGGGCCGCCTACCGCGAGCTGGGCGACGAGCCGGCGGTGGCCGTGCGGTCGTCGGCCACCGCCGAGGACCTGCCCGGGATGTCGTTCGCCGGGCAGCAGGACACCTACCTCAACATCCGCGGCGCCGAGCAGGTCCTGGACGCGGTCAGGCGCTGCTGGGCCTCGCTGTGGACCGAGCGGGCCATCGCCTACCGCGAGCGCAACGGCGTCCCCCATGACGAGGTGGCCCTCGCCGTCGTCGTCCAGGAGCTCGTGCCGGCCGATGCGGCGGGCGTGATGTTCACCGAGGACCGCGACCGGCTGACCGTCAACGCCGCGTGGGGTCTGGGCGAGGCGGTCGTCGGCGGGCTGGTCACACCCGACACGGTCACGCTCGACCGCGAGCACCGCATGGTCGTCGAGGAGACGATCGCGGCCAAGACCGTCATGACCGTCCGCGTGCCGGAGGGCACCCGTGAGGTGCCCGTCGCCGAGGCCGAGCGCGACCGCCCCGTGCTGTCGCGGGCGCAGGCCGTACGGCTCGCCGAGCTGGGCATGGCGATCGAGGAGCTGTACGGCCACGCCGTGGACGTCGAGTGGGCGTTCCACGACGGGCGGCCGTACATCCTGCAGGCCAGGCCCATCACCGGGCAGCGCGAGGTGTGGAACGACTCACTCAAGGGTGACTACCTGTGGACCAACGGCAACCTGGGCGAGGCGATCCCCAGCGTGATGACGCCGTGCACCTGGTCGCTCGTGCAGGCGTTCATCGACGAGATCATGATCGTCGGCAACCTCGGCGGTCATCCCTACTGCGGGAACATCGGCGGCAGGGTCTACATGAACATGAGCCTGACCGCCTCTCTCGGCAGGGCCCTCGGCATCACCAAGAAGATCAAGGACGCCCAGGAGCCGGTGTACGGGCGGCTGCCGGAGGGGATCGAGACCCCGCTGCTGCCGATGTCCCGCTGGCAGACCCTCCGGGCGGCCAGGCCGATCATGGGCGGCCGCCGCGCCATCCAGCGGCTCGTGGACCGGATCCCCGAGTACGTCGCGACCGCCGCCCGGGACACCGAGGCCGTGCGCGCCGAGATCGCCGTCAGCGAGGACCTGGCCGCGCTCTGGGAGAGCGCGGTGGAGCCGAGGTTCCTCGAGTGCAACCGCATGCTCGCCTCCGCCGCCCGCCAGGACGCGGGTTCGCTGGTCTACCTCGGTTCGCAGCTGACCAAGCTGGTCGGGGAGGCCGATGCCGCCGTGCTGATGTCCGGGATCCAGGCGGCGGACGGCCGGCTGGAGAGCCTCGGCCCGCTGCTCGGCCTGGCGCGGCTCAAACGCGGCGAGATCTCCCGCGAGGAGTACGTCCGCAGGTACGGCCACCGGTGCCCGGACGAGTTCGAGGTCTCCGTCCCCCGGCCCGTGGAGGACCCGTCCTGGCTCGACGGGCAGCTCGCCGGGCTCACGGTCGACCCCGCCGAGTTGCTGACGCGCCAGGACGAGGCGAGCGCCGCCGCCTGGCGCAGGTTCCGCGAGCGGCGGCCGCGGCAGGCCGAGAGGTTCCGCCGCAGGATCGACCGGTGGGAGGCGATCGTCCGCGCCCGCGAGGAGACCCGCTCGGAGATGATGCGCGGCTTCTGGATGGTGCGCGACTTCGTCGTGCGGGCCGGTGAGGTGACCGGGCACGGCGACGACCTGTTCTTCCTGTCGATCGGGGAGGTCCTGGAGGTGCTGCGCGGCTCGCGCCGGCCGCTCTCGCGGGTGGCCGGGCGCCGGGCGGCCTACGAGCTGTACAGGTCGCTGCCTCCGTACCCGGGGGTCATCCGCGGCCGGTTCGACCCGGAGCGGTGGGCGGCCGATCCGGACCGCCGCGGCGACGTGTTCGACGCCGGCGCGACGGTGGTGCCCCCTTCGCAGACCATCAGCGGCTTCCCCGGCGCGGCGGGCGTGGTCGAGGGCGTCGCCCGGGTGATCTCCTCCGTGCGGGACGGCGACCGGCTCGCGGAGGGCGAGATCCTGGTGACGACCGTGACCAACGTGGGCTGGACGCTCCTGTTCCCGCGCGCCGCGGCGGTGGTCACCGACGTCGGCGCGCCGCTGTCGCACGCGGCCATCGTGGCGCGCGAGCTGGGCATCCCGGCCGTCGTCGGCACCAGGAACGCCACCATGCGCATCCAGGACGGCGATCTGATCCGCGTCGACGGCGGCCAGGGCAGCGTCGAGATCGTCCGGGTGCCGGCGGCGGTCTGACCGGGCGGTGCGGAAAGGCCGCGGTCCCGCCGGGACCGCGGCCTTTCCGCACCGGATCAGCGGGTGGCGGTGAGCATCCGCATCCCCAGGGGGAGGTCGACCAGCTTGCCGGAGAGCAGCCCCGCGCTCTCCAGCAGCGCCTGATACTCCTGCTCGGTGCGCTCCCGCCCGCCGGTCATCACCATCATGTGCAGGTCGTAGGCGAGCGGCAGGCAGGCGTCCGCGGAGACGACGCGTTCGATGATCAGCAGTTCCGCCCCCGGCGCCATCGCCTCGGCGCAGTTGCGCAGCAGCCGGACGCACCGGTCGTCGTCCCAGTCGTGCAGGATGCGGGAGAGCAGGTAGACGTCCCCGCCCTCCGGGACGGACGCGAACAGGTCGCCGCCGACCAGCTCGCACCGGTCCAGCACCGCCATCCGGGCCAGGTGCTCCGACGCGGTCGCGACGACCTCGGGCAGGTCGAACAGGATCCCCCCGGCCTCCGGGTGGTCCCGCAGGACCGCGCCGAGCAGCGCGCCGGTGCCGCCCGCCAGGTCCACCACGGTCCGGGCGCCGGAGAAGTCGTATGCCAGGGGGACCTCGCGGAAGAACGCGGTGCCCGCCGCCATGCCGGCGTTGAAGACGGAGGCCTTGCCGGGGTCGTCCTCCAGGTGCGCGAAGACGGGCCTGCCGAAGACGTGCTCGAAGGCCGGTTCGCCGGTGCGCAGGGTGTGCGGCAGTCCCCGCCACGCGGCGCCGAAGTAGTCCTCGCCGTAGAGCGCGGCGAGCGGGCCCAGTCCGTCGCGGCCCAGCAGGGCGCCCATCGGGGTGAGGCCGTACCTGCCGTCGGCGTCGGCGTCGGCCAGGCCGACCCCCGCCAGCAGCCGGAGCAGGCGGCTGAGCGCGTCCGGGTGCGCGCCGACCCTCTCCGCGATCTCCCCGGGGTGCAGGCGGCGCTCGGCGATCGTGTCGGTGACGCCGAGCCGGACGGCGGCGAAGGTCGCCTCCGCCACCCATCCGCCGGTGAGGATCCTCATCAGCTCGTGTTCCATCGCGGTGCTCCTTAGGGGGTGGAGGGCCAGGCCATGGAGACGGCGCGGAGCACGTGCGCGACCGCTTCCGTCCTGCGCGGCACGAGGTAGAAGTGGTCGCCGTCCAGCACGCGGGCGGTGAACCGGCCGCCGGTCAGCTCGCCCCACCGCGCCGCCTGCTCCGGGGTCACCTCGGGATCGGCGCCGCCGAGCATCGCGGTGACGGGGCAGCGGAGCCGGTCGCCCGGGCGGTGCCGGTAGGCCTCGTCCACCCGGTAGTCGTTGCGGACCACCGGCAGCGTCAGCTTCCTGATCACCGGATCCGCCAGGTGCGCCTCGTCCACGCCGCCGAGGCGCACGAGGTCGGCGATCAGCTCGTCGTCGGTGGTGCGGGCGCCGCCCGGCCGGTGGTCGTGCGGCGCGTGCCGGCCGGAGGCCAGCAGGTGCGCCACGTCCCGGCCGCGCGCCTCCAGCTCGCGCGCCACCTCGTAGGCGATCAGGGCTCCCATGCTGTGCCCGAACAGCGCGACCGGCCGTCGAGGAGGGGCGCCATCGCGTCGGCGACGAGCCCGGCGAGGCGGTGGGCGTCATCGATCAGCGGGTCGGCGCGCCGGTCGGCGCGGCCCGGATACTGTACGGCGCGCACCTCGACGGCCGGCGGCAGGCTGCGGTGCCAGGCGCGGTAGAAGCTCGCGGAGCCGCCGGCGTGCGGGAAGCAGAACAGCCGCAGCCCCGGCTGCGGCTGCGGCCCGGGACGGTGGCGGTGGAACCAGCTCATGAGATCTCCGCAGCGGACAGCGGTCGCGGTGCGGTCTGGACGAGCAGTTCGGGGCGGCCGATCGCCGCGGTGGCGTCCAGCCAGAGGCGGCTGAGCGTCAGGTGGTACTGGCCCTGCCGCAGCGGGTCGGCGGCCTCCTCGGCGCTCGCGCAGGCCGGTCAGCGCGCGCCGGACACCGCTCGGCCACAGCGATCCGACGATCTCCTGGAACGTCGGCGCCTGCTCCGGCCCGAGGAGCGTGGCGCTCGGCAGGCGGAGATGGTCCTCGCCGGTGGCGAAGCGGTCGTCGGCGTCGCGGCCGACGTACATGCGGGGGCTCCACACGAGCGGCCCGTGCGTGTTGACCAGCGTGAGGTTGCCGCCCTCCGTTCCCAGCGTGATGCGGTGCAGCAGGTGCAGGTGGGCGTCGGGATCGTTGGGGGCGATCTGGTTCTGCACCCGCAGGGTCAGCGGTACGCCGGCGATCGTCCCGGCCAGGCAGCTGAACGGCGCCCCCGGCGCTCCCTGCGCCGGGGCGCCGAACGCCCACGGCCGCAGCCCGCCGAGCGCGCGGCCGAGGATGTCGAACAGGGCGTAGGCGACATGGACGCTGCAGGCGGCGTCCACGTAGAGGGGCTGCTGGAGTCCGCGCAGTCGGCGGGCGGCCTCGATGAACCGGCGTACCGGCTCCAGGTGCACGTAGAGCGTGTTCACGTGGTGCACCGCCGACGCGGCCCGGGCGGCGCGCAGGCACCGGGCCAGCTCGTCGGGGTGCAGCGGATGCTCCTGGAGCACGTGGACGCCGCGGGTCAGGAGCGCCTCGGCCAGCTCGCTGCCCTCTCCCCCGACCACCCCGGCGCGCACGACGACGCAGGCCAGGTCGGCCAGGTCGGGCACCTGGTCGGGGTCGGTGAGCAGCGGCACGCCGTACGCCCTGGCGTACGCGGCGGATCGGGCGCCTCCGCGGGCCAGGATGCCCGTCAGCTCGAACGGCCCCTCCTCCAGGGCCGACAGGTAGATCTGGCCGAACTTCGTCCCGCAGACCACGACCCGTTTCACAGCGCGCCCTCCTCGAACGCCGGCGCGGCCGGATCGATCAGCGGGATGTCGTCGGAGACCTCGATCTCGGCCACGGACTCCAGATCGGCCAGCATCGCGGCGGGGTCGAGCACGCCGTCGGCGTAGTGCGGGCCGGCCGCGACGCCGCCGCCGAGCACGGCGGCCGTCGCGTGCGCCGCGACCGCGGCGGTCAGCCCGTAGGAGTCGGCCGTGCGCACCGCCAGGGTGCGGGTGGTGTCAGGGCCGCTGAGCTGGAAGAGCAGGACGTAGTACGGCGTGCGCCCGGCCAGTTCGAGCTCGGCCGCGCGCATCAGGTCGGCCGCCGAGACCGCCGTGCTCGCGGCGGCCAGGACGCGGTCGCCGGTGATGACGTTGTACCAGCGCGCCTCCCGCAGTCCCAGTTCCCCGGCCACGCGCGCCGCCTCGGCGCCGAGGTGGGGGTAGGCGGTGACCGGCCCGTGGAAGTAGGGCAGCTCGACGCCGTGCACCGGGGTCAGCGCCCGCGGGACCGTGCCGCCGCCGCGCCAGG
>NZ_CDRNDK010000063.1:0-21584 GCF_977012225.1 Planomonospora algeriensis
CTCTGGCGGGGAACTGGCCGACCTGCTCGCGACCGCGGCGCAGGCCCGCCACCCGCTCGCGCTGGCGGAGCTGGCCCCCCTGGTCAGCCGGGCGGTGAGCCTCGGGGATCCGGCGGCGGAGGAGATCGTGGCCGACGCCGCGGCCCGCCTGGCCGGGACCGCGGCCAGGGTGCACGACCCCGGCTCGAACGTGCCGATCGTGCTGGCCGGGAGCGTGCTGACGAGCGAGGGACCGGTGCGGCGGGCCGTGGTGGATCTGCTCCGGCGGCGGTGGGGGGATGCGCCGATCGCCGTCGCGGGAGACGGCGCCGGGGCCGCCGCGTGGCTCGCGGCCGTGCCGTTTCTGGGCCGGGAGGAGGCCGCCGGGCTCCACCGCCGTTTCGTCGGTCCTGGAGCCGCCGGCCCGGCAGGCGGATCCGATTCCGCAGGGTGAGGCCGGTCCGTGGTGCGCTCCTCGGCGTGTCCGGCCCCGCGCGGAGCGGCGTGTCCGGCCCTGCGCGGAGCGGTGGGCCCCGTCCTGTGCGGAGCGGTGGCCCGGCCACCGGGGTCTGCGGGGGCCGGGCCGGTCTCGCTATCCGGAGACGGTGTCGATGAAGGCGGTGGAGGCCGAACGGAACGACTCGACCCTGCTCAGCACGTCGGCGGGCGAGACGACCTCGTTCTTGCTGTGGTAGACCCAGTCGACCTGCTGATGGTAGTTACGCGGAGCGGAGCCGCTCCGCAGGTCGATGAACCACTGGTTGAACATGATCGACATCGGCGTCTCGGGGTAGTGCTCGCCGCCGTGGTCGGCGATCAGGCGCCCGTCGATGTAGTACTTGGCCCGTCCGCCGGACACTTGGAGGACCAGATCGTGCCAGCCGGCGAAGCTGGCCCGCTCCGTGGAGTGGGTGTTGACGGCCTTCCAGGGTTCGGCCTGGTAGGTCTCCCAGGTCGTGGTGAACATGGTGGGCCCGGACTCGCCCCAGCCGCCGTTGGGCAGATACTCGAAGTCCAGCTCGCCGTAGTCCGGGTCCATGCTTCTTTCCAGCGGCGTGATGGTGAAGAACGTCTGCACCACATGCTCGCCGTCAGGGCCGGAGACCGGGGCGTCGCTGAACTTCACCCGGGCGGCGTAGGTGCCCTCGAAGAACTTGCGCCGGGTCGTCGACAGCTCGGACTGGACGGTGCCCGCGCCGGTGCCGTCGGTGGAAGCGCTGAGCTGCAGGACGTGATCGCCGTTGACCCGGGGGAAGGCGACCGCCGAGGGTGACCAGCCGACCCCGGGCACGCCGGGACCGCCGTTGCCGGAGCGCACCCGCCAGCCGTGCTGCGCGAGTTTCGCGTCGGACGGGCCGGTGTAGGCGAAGTCGTCGAACAGCGTTCCCTGCCCGCCGGAGCCTCCCGGCACGGGGGTGGCCGGGGGCTTCGGAGTGGGGGTGGCCGGAGGGGTCGGGGGCTTCGGCGTGGCGGTGGCCGGAGGCGCGGTGGGAGTGGGCGCCGTGCCCGTGCCGCTCGGCTGCACGCCCCAGACGAGCCGGCCGCCGACGTGGACGGTCGCCCTGTCCCAGTCGGCGTAACTCGTACGGCCCGCACCGAAGGAGTGGTCGTCGGACTGGTCGAACGTCCGCCAGTCCGGCCGGTAGAAGCGCAGCTCCAAGTCGCCGGTGTCGGTGCCGGGCGCAAGCCTTCCGGAGGTGAAGCCGACCTCCAGGTAGCGGTCGGCGCCTCGCACCGGCTTCGCCAGCGGGACGAACCGGCCGGTCACGGTGGAGCAGCCGACCCTCGCCCACGAGCAGGCGAAGCGGTGAGCGGTCTCGCCCTTGAAGTAATAACGGATCTTCACCTGGCTGAGCGCGACAGGGGTCGTGCCGTTATTGACGATCTTGAAAAGCGGCTCGACCTGATCGGTGAGGGCCTCGGTGGAGGTGGTCATGTACTGCAGGCGCAGCGACTGGGCGGCGGCCGTGGCGGCGCTCGCCGGGCCCGGGACTCCGGCGCCCACGGGGAACAGCAGCGCCGCTGCGGTGATCAGAGAGCCGACGGTGATTCTTCGCAAGGATCACTCCAGATCAGGGGTACCTAGCCCTTGTACGAGGCAGGAAAGTTTCCTGCTTTTAATAAGGATGGATGCATGCTCCCGCAGCGGTCGGCGTTCTGCGGGCTCCATAAGCCGGACATAAGGTGGTTTTAAGATGCGGCGAGAGGGGAGCCGTCCGACGGCTGCCGGGCTGCCGGGCTGCCGGGCTGCCGGGCTGCCGGGCTGCCGGGCGTGACGCCGCGGCAGCGTCCTCAGCGGCGTCTTCAGGGGCGTCCTCAGTAGGCGCCGGCGCGGCGCATGGCGCGCGGGCGGCCGTCAGGGTCGCACAGCATGCGGTACAGCGGCGTCACCAGGGCGGCGGTCAACGGCGGCAGGGGGCCGGGCTCGTGCAGGCGCAGCCGCCCCGGCGGGCGCGGCCCGCGGCGGCTCCGGCGTGCCAGCGTTCGAGGGCGGAGGCCGCGGCGGCGTAGGCGTCGAAGAACGCGCGCGGATCCAGCAGGTCGTCGTGGCCGTCGCCGTCTCCGTCGCGGTCCAGATGCTCGCGCGCGAGCGACAGCCGCAGCTCCCGGGGCAGGCGGCGCGCTCCGTCGCCGTGCCCGCCGGGGTCACGGGTTCCCGCGGTCCCGCGTCCCGTCCAGGATCGCGCAGGTGAGCTCGGAGTCGTAGGTCCAGGAACGGCGGTTGAAGTTGTCCGAGCCCACGGTCATCCACGTGTCGTCGACGATGCAGACCTTGGCGTGCACGTAGACCGGCGTGCCCTCGTGGTTCTCGATCCCGTAGACCGCCACCCGGTCCCCGCCGGCCTCCTTGAGCACCGACAGGGCCTGCTGCCGGCCGAGGACCTGCGGGGTCCCGGCGAGCAGGCCGTCCTGGTCGGGGTGGAGCGGCAGGACGCCGATCATCAGCAGCTCCGGGTGGTCCCGGAGCGCCTCGGCGAAGGATTCGGCGACCTGCGGCGACCAGAGGTACTGGTCCTCGATGTAGATCAGGGACCGGGCGCGGCGCAGCGCCTTGAGATACCCGCGGGCGACGCTGTGCTCCCCCTTCGGCGCGAAGGCGTAGCGGGACCGGCGCTGTGGGTAGGTGCGCAGCAGCTGTACGGCGTGCGGCCCGCACGCGGGCGGGTCCGGGGACTGCGGCGGCAGCGGGTCGGCGTGCGTGTCGTCGTGGCGGAGCAGGTCGGCGAGGCGGTGCACGGGGTTGCGGGTCAGCGGCTTGGGATCGGTCCACCGCTCCCGGAAGACCGCCTCCACGTCGCCCACGACCGGGCCCTGGAGCGCGACCTGCACGTCGTGCCAGGGCGGCCGGGGGCCGTACACCTTCGCCATCGGGGCGGCCTGCGGGTCGCCGCCGTGCGAGGCGTCGTCGCGGCGGGTCCGGCACAGGTCGATCCCGCCGACGTAAGCGATGTCGCGCCGGGGGTCGTCACGGTGCCGCAGCACCACGAGCTTCTGGTGGTGCGAGCCGCCGGGCGGGACCCGCATGTCGCGCAGGTACTCCCCGCCCGCCGCCTCGATCACCTCCCCGAGGTGGCGGTTCTCCTCCGAGCTGAAGCGGAGCCGGTCCCAGTGGGAGCGCCAGAGCAGGCCCTTGACGACGACGCCGCGCCGGGCGGCGTCCGCGAACACCCCGGCGACCTCGGTACCGGGGCCGTCCAGCCGCTCGTCGGGGTCCCCGCGCCAGTCGGTGAAGAGCAGCAGGTCGCCCTCACGCAGCTCCCGGACGCGGGCGAGCAGGTCGGCGAAGTACGCGGAGCCGTGCACGAGGGGCCGGACCGCGTTACCGGTGGACCAGGCGGCGCCGTCACCGTGCCGGGAGTCGATCACGGTGGCCGGATTGCCGCGCTCGGCGGCGGTGAGGAACCAGTCGTGGACGCGCACAGGCGCGAACTACCCCCTTTTCCCCGTTCGACGCACGGCCGCCGGCCGCGCGGACGCCGCCCCTTCGGGGAGGCGTCCGCGTCGCGGGCGCGGTCAGAGGTTCTTCCACCGGGGCGTGTCGTCGACGTCCCACTCCAGCCGGTCGGCCACGTCGACCACCCCGTGCACCCGCTGGACCAGCCGGGCCACGAGGTGGGCGTCGCTGCGGAGCCGCATGCGCCCGGCCAGGGTGACGATCCCGCGGTCGACCGTGGCGGTCGCGTCGTTAGGACCGGACCACAGGGGGCGCCGCAGGATGTCGCGGTTCACCTCCTCGGCGATCTCGGCGTCGTTCCGGACGAAGACCTTGAGCAGGTCCTGGCGGCTGACGATGCCCTCCAGCCGTCCTGCGGCGTCCACGACCGGCAGGCGCTTGACTCCGCGCTCCTCCATGAGCCGCATCGCGGAGATGATCGAGGCCTGCGAACGGATCGTGACCGCCGGGGCGGTCATCAGCTCGGCCGCGGTGTCCCCGACGGCCTTGCGCCGGGTGTCCTCCCGGCCGCCGAGCCGGTGCCGGAGCCGGACGCGCAGCGGCGGCTGGTACCCCTCCTGGTAGTACTGCTCCTTGAACTCCTCCTTGCGGAGCAGATCGGCCTCGGAGACGACGCCGAGGACGTGACCCTCGCCGTCGACGACCGGGACCGCGCTCACCTCGTGGTTGATCAGCACCTCGGCCACGTCCTTGAACGGCGTGCAGCCGTTGACGGACGTCACATCGGTGGTCATCACGTCCTTGACCTTGACGTGCATCCTTCAGTCCCCCTCACGGATCCGTCCCGCGTGACGGCGGCGGGGCCGTACGACCGGTTCCCCTGGACCCTTCCCGGTATCCCCCGCATCTTCATCCCGACGCGGGGGAGATTCTGAAGCCAGAGGACCAAGGTCCCCGCCCACGGGGTCCATCGCCCGCTGCGGCGCCCGCTGCGGCGGGGTCGAATGGGAGCGGACCCCCCGAGGAGGACGACATGGCACCGCACGCGGAACAGCACAAGGGAACGACGGCGCACGTGGTGGTCGGCACGGACGGCTCGCCCGCCTCCACGGCAGCGGTCGCCTGGGCCGCCGAGGACGCCGCGCGGCGCGGATGCGCCCTGCGGATCGTCCACGTATGCGAGCCCTGGGCCCTGGACATCCCGCTGGACACGCCGCCGGGCTTCCGTGACTCGGTGGGCGAGCACTGCAGGGAGGTCGTCGACGTGGCGCAGGACGTGGCCCGCGGAGTCGCCCCGGAGATCGAGGTGAGCACCGTGCTGGAGTCCGGCGGGGTGGCCGAGATCCTGCGCCGCGAGGCCGCGGACGCCGAGCAGGTCGTGGTCGGCAGCCGGGGTCTCGGCGGCTTCACCGGCCTGGTGCTGGGTTCGGTCTCCCTCGCGGTGGCCGGTCACGTGCCGGCGCCCGTCGTGGTGGCCAGGAACGTGCCGGAGGAGGCCCGAGGCCGGATCGTGGTGGGGTTCGACGGGTCGGAGCACTCGGCCGCCGCCCTGGCGTACGCCTTCGCCGAGGCCGTACGGCGGGGTGCCCGCCTGCACGCGGTGCACAGCTGGCGCATGCCCGTCCTGGGGCCGGGCGCCACCGCCTACACGCCGCTCGTCGAGGACGTCTTCGACGCCGAGCGGCAGGTCGCCGAGGAGACGCTCCTGCCCTGGCAGGAGAAGTACCCGCAGGTCGAGGTGGAGCGGACGGTGGTCTGCGGTCACCCGGTCCTGACCGTCTGTGACGCCTCGAAGGAGGCCGACCTCGTCGTCGTCGGATCGCGGGGCTTGGGCGCGTTCGGCTCGGCCGTACTGGGCTCGGTCAGCCACGGAGTGCTGCACCACGCCCACTGCCCCGTCGCGGTGGTGCGCGCCCGGGGGGAGGCGTGACGGCGGCGCACGGTGAACGTCACGCCCCCGGACCGTCTTGCCGTTCGCGGCCACCGGGTGCGGGGAGGCGCCTTCCGGCGGCTTCGAGCACCCGGCTCTTCGACGGGTTCACCATCGCCTCTCCCGCCACGACCACGGTCGGCACGGTCTCGTTGCCGTCGGCGACCGAGCGGACGAACGCGGCCGCATCGGGATCCTTCCAGATGTTGACCTCGCTGTAGCGCAGCCGGGTGAAGCGCAGGCGCGTGCGCAGTCTCATGCAGTACGGGCAGCCGGGCCGCCAGTAGACGACCACGCCTCCGTGGTCCGTGTCGCGGTGCGACGTGGCCCGGCCACGGTGCGGCAGGTTCGTGACGATCAACAACACGAACAGGGCGAGGAGGACGAACGCTGAGAGCGACATACGGGAAGTATGTCAAGGTTGTCCGCTCGGGTGCCGTCCCGTCCGCCGGTGCCCCCGGCTCCTCCAGGCGGCGCGGCCGCGTGAAAGTTTCCTCGGCGGGCCCAGGTCGCGGGCGCGGCGGAGGGCGGGGGATTGCATCGCGGGACCGATGCTTCCTACGGTCTCCTCGATGTCGAGGAGGACCGAATGACCTCTGCACGGCGCCTGAGCGCTCCGCTCTCGCTCCTGTCCGCGCTCCTGCTCGCCCTGGCCCTCACGGTCGCGGACCAGGCGGCCGGCGGCGGCCCGGCGGCACAGGCGTTCGCCGCGCCGTACCAGGACCCGTCGCTGAGCGTGCCGGAGCGGGTGGCGGACCTGCTGCCCCGGATGTCGCTGGAGGACAAGGTCGGGCAGATGACGCAGGCCGAGCGGGGAGCGCTCAGCCCGGTGTCGGACCTGGCGACGTACCGGATCGGCTCGGTGCTGTCGGGGGGCGGTTCGGCGCCCTCGCCGAACAACGCGACCGGCTGGGCGGACATGTACGACGCCTTCCAGCGGCAGGCGCTCTCGACCCCGCTCGGCATCCCGATGATCTACGGTGTGGACGCGGTGCACGGGCACAACAACGTCGCCGGGGCCACGATCTTCCCGCACAACATCGGGCTGGGCGCCACGCGCGACCCCGGCCTGGTCGAGCGGATCGGCCGCGCCACCGCCGAGGAGGTCGCGGGCACCGGGGTGGACTGGACGTTCGCACCGTGCGTGTGCGTGGCGCGCAACGACCGGTGGGGCCGTACCTACGAGTCGTTCGGCGAGGACCCCGGCCTGGTGAGCGCGATGACGACGATCGTCGACGGGTTCCAGGGGCCCTCGCTGGACGGCCGGACGTCGGTGCTGGCCACCGCCAAGCACTACATCGGCGACGGCGGCACCACCGGGGGCGACGACCAGGGCGACACCCGGCTGAGCGAGGCCGAGCTGCGGGCGGTCCACCTGCCCCCGTTCAGGGCCGCGGTCGAACGGGGCGTGGGGTCGGTGATGGTCTCCTACAGCAGCTGGAACGGGGTCAAGCTGCACGGCCACCGTCAGCTGATCACCGGCCTCCTCAAGGGCGAGCTGGGCTTCACCGGCTTCGTGGTGTCGGACTGGGCGGGCATCGATCAGCTGGACGGGCAGGAGGGCTTCACCGCCGAGGAGGTCCGGTCGGCGGTGAACGCGGGCATCGACATGGTGATGGTCCCCAACGACTACCGCCGGTTCGTCTCGCTGCTCAAGGCCGAGGTGCAGGCCGGCCGGGTGCCGATGTCCAGGATCGACGACGCCAACCGGCGCATCCTGACCAAGAAGTTCGAGCTCGGGCTGTTCGAGCGGCCGCTGTCCGACCGGTCCCTGACCGGCGGCGTCGGCGGCGCCGAGCACCGCGCCCTGGCCCGCGAGGCCGTGCGCAAGTCCCAGGTGCTGCTCAAGAACGACGGCCTCCTGCCACTGGCGAAGACCGGCGGGAAGATCTTCGTCGCGGGGCGGAACGCCGACGACATCGGCAACCAGAGCGGCGGCTGGACGATCAGCTGGCAGGGCTCCTCGGGGAACACCACGACGGGGACCACGATCCTGCAGGGCATCAGGGACGCCGTGGGGTCCGGCGCGACCGTGACCTACAGCCGTGACGGGTCGGGCGTCGACTCCTCCTACCGGGCCGCGATCGCGGTGGTCGGGGAGACCCCGTACGCCGAGGGCCAGGGTGACCGGCCGGCTCGCTCGGCCTCGACTCGGCCGATCTGGCGACGCTCCAGCGGCTCCAGGCGGCAGGGGTGCCGGTGGCGGTGGTGCTGGTCTCCGGGCGGCCGCTGGACGTCGCCGCGCAGCTCGGCGGCTGGGACGCGCTGCTGGCGGCGTGGCTGCCGGGCACCGAGGGCGGCGGGGTGGCCGACGTGCTGTTCGGCGACCACGCTCCCACCGGGAAGCTGCCGATGACCTGGATGCGGGAGGCCGGCCAGCAGCCGATCAACGCCGGGGACGGCAAACCGGCACTGTTCGAGTACGGCTTCGGCCTCACCTACTCCACGCCCACGCCCACGCCGACCCCGACCCCCACGCCCACGCCCACACCGACTCCGACCCCCACGCCCACACCGACTCCGACTCCGACTCCGGCGGAAGGCTGCGCGGTGACGTACCGGACGAACACCTGGGGCGACGGCTTCACGGCTGAGGTGACGATCGTCAACAGGTCCGCGACGCCCATCGACGGCTGGACCCTCCAGTGGGCCTTCGGCGGGAACCAGAGGATCACCGGTTCCTGGAACGTCTCCCTGACCCAGTCCGGCCGCCAGGTGACGGCGAAGAACGTGACCTGGAACGCGTCCCTGGGCAAGGCCTCCTTCGGCTTCCAGGGCACCCACGACGGGAGCAATCCGGTCCCGGACGCCTTCACGTTGAACGGCACGGCCTGCTCGGTCGGCTGACGACCGCGTTCACCCACCCGGCCCGTCGCCGCTCCGAAGACGCCCGCACCTGGACCGAGGGCGGGGACGGTCCCGGCGACGGCCGATTGACATCGTTGTCATAAGAATCATAGATTCTTCTCGCTTATCCGGTTAACCATCTTCGTTCACGCACTTCGGAGGACACAGTGAGCAAGCGCCTGCCCGCCGCGGGCCCCTCGACCGGGTCCGGATCGTGACCGTCCTGGCCGTGGACATCGGCGGCACCAAGTTCGCCGCCGCCGCGGTATCCGCCGACGGCACGGTGATGACGCGCGCCGAGGTCCCGCTGAAGGACCGGGCCCGCCCGGAGGAGGCGCTGCTGGACGTGGTCGGCCAGGTCACCGACCGAGTGCCCACCGCCCGGCTGGAGGGCGTCGGCGTCGGCTCGGCCGGTCCGCTCGACCCGGTGGCCGGCACCGTCAGCCCGGTCAACATCCCGGCCTGGCGGGACTTCCCGCTGCTGGCCGCCCTCGGCCGGCTGGTCCCCGGCCGCCCTCTGCGGCTGGCGGGCGACGGCCAGTGCATGGCGCTGGGCGAATGGTGGCGGGGACTGCCGGAGGGGGAGCCGGCGCGGGCCGTGCTCGGCATGGTCGTCTCCACCGGAGTGGGCGGCGGCTTCGTCTTCGACGGCGTCCCTCACCTCGGCCCCACCGGCAACGCCGGCCACATCGGCCACATCGCCGTCGATCCGGACGGCGAGCCGTGCCCGTGCCGGGCCACCGGCTGCGTGGAGACCGTCGCCAGCGGACCGAGCATGGTGCGCTGGGCCCGTGCGAACGGCTGGACCGGCGACGACGCCCGGACCCTCGCCGCCGACGCCCGTGCGGGGGCCGCCGTCGCGGAGTCGGCCTTCCGTCGGGCCGCCGGCGCGCTGGCCACCGCGATCCTGACCGCCTCGGCCCTGTTCGACCTCGACCGCGTCGTCATCGGGGGAGGCGTGGCCGCCGCCGGGCCGGTCCTGCTGGACCCACTGCGGCAGGCCGTCACCCGTAACGCGGGGCTCGGCTTCCTGCGCCGCGTGCGGGTGGAGGCGACCTCCCTGGGCCGTGACGCCGGCCTGCTCGGCGCCGCGGCGCTGGTCCTGTCCCCGTCCCGCCCGGGGGCCTTCCCGGTGCCCGGCGGCGCTCCGGCCCGCGAGCCGGGGGACGGGGCTCCGGCCCGCGAACCGAGGGACACCGCATGCATCTGATGACCAACCCCGTCAAGGATTACGCGTGGGGATCGCGCACCGACATCGCGGCCCTCACCGGACGGCCCGTGCCCGCCCCCGGCCCGGAGGCGGAGATGTGGCTCGGCGCCCACCCCGCCGCTCCATCGCTGCTGCCCGGGGACGGGCGCTCGCTGGCCGACGCCATCGCCGCCGACCCCGCCGGACAGCTGGGCGAGGAGACGCTCACCCGGTTCGGCGCGCGCCTGCCGTACCTGATGAAGCTCATCGCGGTCGCCCGGCCGCTCTCGCTGCAGGTCCACCCCTCGGCCGAGCAGGCCGCCGACGGCCACGCCCGGGGCGTCTACGGCGACCCCTGGCCCAAGCCGGAGCTGGTGTGCGCGCTCACGCCGTTCACCGCGCTGGCCGGGTTCCGCCCTCCGGAGCAGGCCGCGATGCTCGTCGACCGGCTGGGCGTGCCGGCGCTGGCGGAGACGGCGGCGCTGCTGCGGCGGGGCGCCGCGCTCGACGCCCTGCGCGTCCTCCTGGAAGGCGACCGGGCCACCGAGCAGATCGTCTGGGCGGCCTCCTCGGTGCACCATCCGGACTACGCGCTGGTGGTCCGGCTGGCCCGGCAGTACCCCGGCGACCCCGCCTGCCTGGCCCCGCTGCTGCTGCGGCGGCACGAACTCGCCCCCGGCCAGGCGCTCTTCCTGGGCGCGGGGGTGCTCCACTGCTACCTCAAGGGGTTCGCGGTGGAGATCATGGGCAGCTCCGACAACGTCATGCGGGCCGGGCTCACCCCCAAGCCGCTCGACATCCCCGAACTGCTGCGCGTCACCGACCCGGCCGCCGCCCCCCTGCCGGTGGAGGCCCGGGACGGCCTGTACGCCACGCCGTCCCAGGAGTTCCGGCTCCGGAGGCTGACCGGAGCGGGGGAGCACCGGCTGGCGGGCGGGAGGCCGCGCATCCTGCTGTGCACCGAGGGCACGGCGGGCGTCGGCCCCTCCGGCTGGCGGCGGGGGAGTCCGCCTTCGTCCCGGCCGCCGGGGGAGCCGTCACGGTGACCACCGCCGGCACCGTGTTCTGTGCGGAGCCGGGAGCCGCCGGTCCGTCCTGAACGGCGCCGGGGCCGCCGGTCCGTCCTGAGCGGGGCTCCGGCCGAAAGGCGCCTCACCGCCCCTCGGCCTACCGACTGTTCCCGAGAGCGCCGGACGGGGCGGGAGTCTGCGTATTTGTACCTGGTCGGCCGGGCCGCCGTCGGCGATCATCGGTACGGCGGGCGCACCCGACCGTGCGCCGCCGTACAGGTGACGGTGACCCGGGGCGGGAGCGTCGATGGGCGAGGTGCAGGAGCGGGTCCCGCTCGCGGACAGGGCGGTCTTCGGCACCGCGGACCTCGACGAGGCCCGCGAGCAGGTGGGCAGGGTGTTCTGCCCGCACCGGCTGGAGCTGACCGGCGGGAGCGCGCCGCTGGCCGCCCGGCTCAACTCCGCGCAGCCGGGCTCCGTCCGGGTGAACTACCTCGACTACGGCGCGGACGTGCGCATCGAGCCCGGAGAACTGGAGTCCTTCTTCCTGGTGCAGCTCCCGCTCGCCGGGCGCAGCCTGATCCGGTGCGGCGGGCAGGAGATCGTCTCGACGCCCGGACTGGCCTCGCTGCCCTCGCCGACGGAGCACCTGGACATGCGCTGGGCGGCGGGCTGCCCGCAGCTGATCGTCAAGTTCGACCGGTCCGCCGTCGAGGAGGCGCTGGAGCGCATGCTCGGCCGGAGGCCCGACCGGCCCCTGGTCTTCGACCTGGGCGTGGACATGACCGCGGGCTGGGCGCGGGGCTGGCGGTCGATGGTCGACCTGGTCGTCGGGGCGGCGGAGCGCGACGACGGGCTCGCCGCGCAGCCGCTCGCGATCGCCCATCTGGAGGGCGCCCTGATCACCTCACTGCTCACCATGCAGCCGTCGAACCACCGGGACCTGCTGAACGCGCCCCGGCCCGCGGCCGTGCCCAAGGTGGTGCGCCGGGCGATGGAGTTCATCGAGGGCCACGCCCACGAGCCGCTGACGACCGGAGACGTCGCGCGCGCCGTGGCGGTCAGCGGCCGTTCGCTCCAGGAGGGGTTCCGCCGCCACCTCGGCCTGACCCCGATGACCTACCTCAGGGACGTGCGGTTGAGCCGGGTCCACGACGAGCTGGCGGCCGGCGACCCCGCCCGCCGCACTGTGACCGGGGTGGCCGCGCGCTGGGGCTTCCTGCACCAGGGGCGCTTCGCCGCGGCCTACCGCGCCCGGTACGGCCAGGCGCCGTCGCAGACGCTGCGTGGCCGCTGAGGATCCCCGCGCCAGGCGCCGTCGCAGACGCTGCGTGGCCGCTGAGGATCCCCGCGCCAGGCGGATGGAACCCGCGCTGAGCGGATGGCCCGCCCGGCAGGGCCCGCCGTACCGTTTTCACCAGGCGCCGATCGACCATCCACCGGAAAGACCCCTGAGAAAGGACGTCTCACCATGCGCAGAATCCTCATCGTCGGCGCCGGGCAAGCGGGCCTCCACCTGGCCCTGGGCCTGCTCCGCAACGGCTACGACGTCACCGTCGTCTCCAACCGGACCCCGGAGCGGATCCGGGACGGCCGGGTCATGTCCAGTCAGGCCATGTTCGGCACGGCCCTCGGCCACGAGCGCGAGCTCGGCCTGGACCTGTGGGCGGACGAGTGCCCGCCGATCGACGGCATCCAGCTCACCGTCCCAGGCCCGGACGGCGGCCGGGCGATCCACTGGGCGGCCCGGCTGGACGCGCCCGCCCGCTCGGTCGACCAGCGGCTGAAGATGCCCGCCTGGATGGCCGAGGTCGAGCGGCTCGGCGGCGAGCTCGTCGTCCACGACGCCGGGGTGGACGACCTGGAGGAGTACGCCGCCGACCACGACCTGGTCGTGGTCGCCGCGGGCAAGGGACCGATCGCCTCGCTGTTCGAGCGGGACGCCGCCCGCTCGCCGTACGACGCCCCGCAGCGGGCCCTGGCCCTGACCTACGTCACCGGCCTGACGCCGCGGCCGGAGCATTCCGCGGTCTGCTTCAACCTGGTCCCGGGGGTCGGCGAGTACTTCGTCTTCCCGGCCCTCACCGTCACCGGACCCTGCGAGATCATGGTCTTCGAGGGCCTGCCCGGTGGCCCGATGGACTGCTGGGGCGACGTGCGCACCCCCGCCGAGCACCTGGCCAGGAGCCGGTGGATCCTGGAGACCTTCCTGCCGTGGGAGGCCGAGCGCTGCGCCGGCGCCGAGCTCACCGACTCCGGCGGCGTGCTGGCCGGCCGCTTCGCCCCGGTCGTGCGCCGGCCGGTCGCCAAGCTCCCCTCGGGCGCACCGGTGCTGGGGGCCGGCGACGTCGTCGTGCTCAACGACCCGATCACCGGGCAGGGCGCCAACAACGCTTCCAAGTGCGCCGCCTCCTATCTGGCGAGCATCCTGGAGCGCGGCGGGCGGCCGTTCGACGCGGCCTGGATGGAGGAGACCTTCGAGCGCTACTGGGAGGGGGCCCGGCACACCACGGCCTGGACGAACGCGCTCCTCGCGCCCCCTCCGCCGCACGTCCTGGAGATCCTGCAGGCCGCGGGCCGGGTTCCGGAGGTGGCCTCGCGGTTCGTCAACGGTTTCGACGACCCGGCGGACTTCTCCGAGTGGTTCATGGACCCCGTCTCGGCGGGCGGCTACCTGGCGCGCACCGGCGCCCGAGGGGAGTGAGCGGCCGTGCGAGCCCTGCGCGAGGCCCTCGGGCAGTACGCGACCGGGGTGGCGGTGGTCACCGCCGCCGCCCCGGGCGGGGAGCGGGCCGGGGTCACCGTCAACTCCTTCACCTCGGTCTCGCTCGACCCGCCCCTGGTGCTGTGGTGCCTGACCCGGAACTCCCCCAGCGTGCCCGTCTTCCTGCGGGCCGGCCGGTTCGCGGTCAACGTCCTGGCCGAGGACCAGGACCACCTGTCGCGGCGGTTCGCCACGCCGCTGCCCGACAAGTTCGCCGGGGTGGAGACGCTGCCCGGCTCCGGCGGCGCGCCGCTGCTGGCCGGGACCCTGGCGTACTTCGCCTGCCGTACGGCGACCGTCCACGAGGCGGGCGACCACCTGATCCTCATCGGGGAGGTCGAGCGCTTCCACCGCGCGGAGGGCGAGCCGCTGGTCTTCCACGCCGGGCGCTACCGCTCCGCGGCGCCCCTCGGCGTCGTCCCGGTCCCGGCGCGCTGCGCGTAGCCGCCGCCCGCCGGGCGGTTCACCAGCCCGCTCCGGCGGCCCGCGCCGGGGCTCCGGAGCGGGGCCCCCAGATCGCGGGATAGTCCGGGTAGCCGTAGCCGACGACCTCGCCCTTGGACCGGATGCGCCGCTCGACCCGGCCGTTGTCGGTGTTGCCCTCGATCGTGGTGATCGTGCCGTCGCCGTTGTCCTGCTTCACCAGGCCCATGTGATCGATCCGGTAGACGCCCTCACCGCCGCCCCCGTCGATGTCGAAGAAGACGACGGCGCCGGGGGTGGCGGTGCCGCCCCAGCGTCCGTCGAGCTGGAACCGCCTGGCCCAGGTGACGACGTAGACGTCCGCGCCGACCATGGAGCGCAGCCCCGCCTGCTCGCCGACCCAGGCGACGAACATCGCGCACCACGGGGCGTTGGCGTAGGCCCGGACGCTGTGGCCGTCGCGGGCCGCGGTCTCCCAGGCCCGGGAGGTCTCCATGTACCAGGAGTGGAACTTGGTGCCGCCCCCCTCGGCGTCCTCCCGGATCCCGACCTGCTGCTCGGCCACGCTCAGCATCCGCGCCACCGCCGCCTGCGGAGCCCGCCCCGCGGGCCAGTACGGCGCGGCCTGGGTGAGCGGGCCGGTCCGGAGGCCCGGCGGGACGCCGGACATCAGGGCCGGGGCGCCGACGAGGGCCGCTCCGGCGAGGAACACCGCGCTGAGGGCCAGCCGGGAAAGGCTGGAGGGGGGGAGGGAACGGGGAACGCGATCATGGATCATCCCGGGTTCGCTCCTTGTCTCCGCGCCGCCTGCCGGGAGGGCCGGCGGATGAGAGAATTCGTCGAGAACTCCGAGGTCAGTCTAACATCCGCCCGTTTCGATGATCGTTCAGCGGCTCCGGAGGCGGCTCAGCGCCGGGTGGAGATCCAGCCCCGCCCGGCGGCCAGGCAGCCGGCCTGGAACCGGCTCCGGGCGCCCAGGCGCTCCATCAGCTCGGCGGTGACGCGGCGCAGGGTGCGCACGGAGACGTCGAGCTTGCGGGCGACGGCCTCGTCGGTGAGCCCCGTCGACAGCAGGCGCAGGACCTCGTGCTCCTGGCTGCTCAGCCCCCGCTCGTCGCGGCGGGGCTCGTCGCCGAAGGCGTCGGCCCGCTCCCAGACGTCCTCGAACAGCGCGCCCAGCGCGGCGATGACGCCCGCGCCGCGGAGCAGGACCGCACCGGCGCCGCTGTCGTCCGGGTCGATCGGGAGCAGCGCCGCCTCCCGATCAAAAATGATCATCCGGGTGGGCAGGGCGGGGATCGTGCGCACCCGGCCGCCGAGCTCGGCCAGCCAGGTCGCGTAGGCGGCGGTGTGCTGGTCGTTGCGGACGCTGTCGAGGTAGACGACGCGGATCCGCACGCCGTTCTCCAGCAGCGCCTGGTCGAGCGGCCTGCTGGCTTCGATGTTCGCCGGGGTCTGGGCGCCCTGGGGCTCGAATCCGCGCAGCTCGTGCCGGCAGCGCAGGGCCAGCTCCTCGATGCGCGTCCGGACGGCGTCGATGCCGAGCAGGGTCTCGGCGCCGTCGCCGGGCCGGGCGGGGTTCAGGTCCGCGTAGGCCGCGATCATCTGGGCGACGGCCGTGCGGCCCCGCTCGATCTCCTGCCGGCGGCTGAGCAGCGCCTCCTCCTCCCGGGCGAGCAGCGCGGACAGGCCGACCTCGGGACGCACCAGGCACAGGGCGCCCGGCTCCTCCCAGGAGGGCCGGAGCAGCGACAGCCGGGCCAGCTCGTCGAGCGCGTCGCGGATCCGGGGGACCGGCCAGCCCAGTTTCTCGCTCAGTTCGCACACCCCGTGGGAGGGGTTCTCCAGCATGGCGCGGTAGACGGTCTCCTCGGCGGACCCGAGGCCAAGCAGTGAGAGCACGACCCCTCCCGGTGGTGGACGCGGGTACGGTGCGACCGGCCGGGGGCCGACCTTCCGGCGGTCGCAGCCTGAAACTAGGGCGCGGGGGTCATGCCGGAGTTACGCGGGCACCGGATAACCCGGCGGTAACCGCCCGGCCGGAAGGTCCTCGGCGGAGACGTCTCCCCTGGCAGCCTCCTGCACGGCAGGTGCCTGCCAGGCCGGATCCCTGGCGGATCCGCCGGCCGGCGGAGACCGTCGATCCATGTATCTCATCAACGCCCGCCTGCGGGCCCCCGAGGAGGCCGGCTCCCGCCCGCCGCCCGCGCCGCGGATGCCGGTCCGCGAACTCCGCGACCTCGTCCTCTCCCTGGCCGATCCCGCCGACCGGATCGAGCACGTCTACGGCGCGGTGAGCGCCGCCGGCGCCGATCTCGGCATCTTCATCCTGCAGTCCACGCTCGAAGCCGCCGAAACCGCGGCCGAGCGGCTGTGCCGGCGCTGCCTGGCGGCATCCCCCCGGCTCGCGGGCTGGTCCCTGAACGGCTGCGCCGCGGGCCTGGCCCCCCGCCCGGCCGGGCCCCCGCCGCTCGGCGGCGGGCCTGGCAGCGTCCTGCCATTGCAGGGCGCTGACAGCCCCCGGTACTTATCCCGGAACTGATTCGCGGCAAGAATCCGAAGTGCCGGGGAAAGCGCGGTTGATCCCCGGGGGAAACGTCAACGGCCGCACCGGTGAATTCAGCCGGCACGACACCGGCGGAAAGGAAGAGGAAAACAATGAACGGAATCGGCCGCCCCGCCGCCGCGCTCGGCGCCCTGTCCCTCGCGTTCGCATCCGCGTTCGCGGTCCTGTCTTCGGTGTCCCCGGTGTCCCCGGTGTCCCCGGTGTCTCCGGCGTCCTCGGCGTCCTCGGCCCACCTCGCGGCGGACGGTCCGGCGGGCTCCGCGCCCGGCGACGGGCCGGTCCCCGCGCTCGGCGCCGGCTGGCAGTGACCGGCCGGCGAAGCACCCCGATCCGGGCGGCAGCCCGGCAAGTCGTCTGGGAGGCGACCACAGTGAAGCATCAGGAAGTCGAAGTACTGGCGATCGGAGCAGGCCCCTCCAACCTCGCCCTGGCGGTGGCGCTGGAGGAGCTCTCGCCCGAGCTGGCGAGCAGGACCCTGCTCCTCGAGCAGCACGAGGACGTGTCCTGGCAGCGCGGCATGCTGCTGCCTTGGGCGCAGAGCCAGGTGTCCTTTCTGAAGGACCTCGTGACGCTGCGGAATCCGCGGAGCAGATTCTCCTTCGTCAATTACCTGCACTCGGCCGGAAGGCTCAATGAATTCGTCAATCTGGGCAGTTTCACTCCCTACCGGAGCGAGATATCGGAATACCTCCTGTGGGTGGCGCGGTCGCTGTCGCGGGTGCGGATCGAGTACGGCCGGCGGTGCGTCAGGATCGAGCCGGTCCTGCTGCCCGGCGGCGAGGTGGAGGAGTGGCGGGCCGAGCTCGGCGACGGCTCCACCGTCACCGCCCGCACCCTCGTGGTCGGCGCCGGCCGCGACCCGCACATCCCCGAGGTGTTCGGCGGGCTGCCGCGGGAGCGGATCGTCCACAGCACCGAGTACACGCGGGGGATCAGCCGGTTCGACCACGGCGCGCCGCACCGGGTCGCGGTGATCGGCGGAGCGCAGAGCGCGGCCGAGATGCTCTGGGCCACCCACCAGAGCATGCCCGAGGCCCAGTGCACCATGATCATGCGTTCCATCGGCCTCAACGGCTACGAGAGCAGCAAGTTCACCAACGAGCTCTTCTACTCCTCCTTCATCGACGAATTCTACGGCGCGAAGCCGGAGGCGCGCCGCCAGCTCCTGTCGGAGATGCACCGCAGCAACTACGCGGGGCTCTCGCCCGGCCTGCTGGAGACCCTGTACCGGCAGATCTACCTCGAGCGGCTCAACGGGCGGGAACGGCTCCGGATGATCACGATGGCGGAGATCACCGCCGCCGGGCTCGACGGGGACGAGATCGTCCTGACCCTGACCGACCGCAAGAGCGGGAACCGCACCGAGCTGCCCTGCGACATCCTGCTGCTCGGCACCGGCTTCGACCGCCGGATGCCCTGGCTGGTCCGCGACCTGGCGACCCGGGCGGGACTGGGGGAGATCACCGTCGACCGCGTCTACCGGCTCGGCCTGCCTCCGGGCTCGGACGCCGCCTGCTATCTGCAGGGCGTCAACGAGGACACGCACGGCATCGCCGACTCGCTGCTCAGCGTGCTCGCCACCCGCGCCGAGGAGATCGTCGCGGACATCCAGGACCGCCTGGCCGCCACCGAGCTGCTCGCGCCGTTCGCCCTGCCCGTCGCCTCCTGACCGCCCCACCGCCGCCCCCGTCCGACTCCGAGGGAGTCCTCCATGGACCTCAACACCTTCGCCCCCGACCAGCTCAGGCCCGACAACGGCCTGCTGGCCAAACGACTGCTGCCCTGGACGACGCTGAACGCCCCCTTCGAGGGCGCCTGGTGCGTGGTCCGGCCTGGTACGGCCTCCACCCGGCACGCCCACCACGAGTACGAGATCTTCATCGCCGTGTCGGGCGAGGCGGTCCTGGAGAGCGAGGGCGACCGGGCCGCCTTCGCCGCCGGGGACGTCGCCTATTTCCCGCCCGGCACCGACCACCGGGTCGTCAACGACGGCGCGGCCGACTTCGAGATGTACGGCATCTGGTGGGACGCCGACATGACCGGCGCCTTCACCGCCCGCCACGAGCAGAACCACGAGCAGAACCACGAGCGCGACGCCCGGGAGGAGAGATGACGCAGACGATCGTCATCGCCGCCACCCCCACGCCCAACGGCGACCTGCACGTCGGCCACATGGCCGGGCCGTACCTCGCCGGCGACGTGTACGCCCGCTACCTGCGTGCGGACGGCCGGCCGGTGACCTACGCGACCTGCACCGACGACAGCCAGTCCTACATGATCTCGACCGCGCG
Organism: Planomonospora algeriensis; assembly: GCF_977012225.1. Lineage (NCBI taxonomy): Bacteria > Bacillati > Actinomycetota > Actinomycetes > Streptosporangiales > Streptosporangiaceae > Planomonospora > Planomonospora algeriensis. The sequence goes on from NZ_CDRNDK010000063.1 coordinate 18,895, forward strand.
GGCGCGCGGCACGACCCCCGGCGAGCTCTGCCGGACCTCCACCGAGCAGATCGGCCGGTCGGTGCGGGCCATGGGCATCTCCCTGGCGCAGCTGCCGCCCGTCGACGACGTCTACCGCCGGACGGTGCTCGACTTCGTGACCGCCCTGCACCGGCAGGGGCGCTTCGAGACCCGGACCGTGCGCATGCCGTACGGCGAGAACGCCGGGACGTACCTGTTCGACGGGCTGGTCAAGGGCGAGTGCCCGTCCTGCCTGGCCGAGAGCTGCGGAGGGTCGTGCGAGGGCTGCGGCAGGCCCAACCACTTCGACGAGCTGATCGGCCCCCGTTCGGTGCTCGACCCCGCCGACCCGGTGACCTCGAGGGAGGCGACCGTCCTGGTGCTGCCCATGGAGCGCTACCGGAAGGAGCTCACCGCCTACTACGCGGCCCGCCGGGACGTCTGGCGGCGGCACGGCGCGCAGCTCGTCCGGGAGATCCTCGCCGGCCCGCTCCCCGAGATCCCGATCACGGTGCCGTCGCCGGGCTGGGGGATCGACGCCCCGTTCGCCGAGACCCCCGGCCAGATCCTCTACCCGTGGGTCGAGGCCATGCCCGCCTCCATCTACGCCACCTGGAAGGCGGCCGGCGAGCCCGAGGGCCCGGTCGACGCGCTCTGGCGGGCCGGCGGCGGCAACCGCCTCGTCTACTTCCACGGCTTCGACAACGTCTACTTCTGGGGGATGGTCGACCTGGTGATGCTGCTCGCCCACGGCGACCGCTACATCACCCCCGACGCCAACGTCTGCAACGAGTTCTACGAGCTGGAGAACGAGAAGTTCTCCACCAGCCGGGGCCACCTCATCCGCGGCGCCGACCTCGTCGCGGAGGTCCCGCGCGACCTGGTCCGGTTCTACCTCGCCCTGACCTGCCCCGAGGACCAGCGGGCCAACTTCACCAGGGAGGGGCTCGACCAGGTGGCCGAGCGGCGCCTGCGCGCGCCGTGGAACGCGCTGGCCGACCGGATCGACGCCCTCGTCGCCGACCCCGGCGAGGAGCTCCCCGTCACCGGCGAGGGCCGCCGCCGCGCGGCCGTCATGGTGGAGCGGTTCCGCCTCTGCTACGACCTGCCGTCCTTCAGCCTGACCCGGGCGGCGGACGGGATCGTCACCCAGCTCGGCCGGCTGCTGGAGGCCGGGTGCGCCGAGCCCGGCGACCTGCTGCTGGAGACGCGCACCCTGCTGGCCTGCGCGGCCCCCATCCTGATCGACGTCGCCGCCGAGGCCGAGACACGCGGGGTGAAGCTCACCCTGGAGACCGGCGCCGAGACGGTCACCTCCTTCCTGCTGCCACGACTGCCCGGGAGCGCCCGATGAGACTGCTCGCCCTGGAGGCGCGCCAGAACGCCGCCTACTACCAGTCCCGCTACCGCCAGGTCGCCGACCTCGGCGCCGAGCTGTACGTGCTGAACGGGATCGGCACGCCGGACTTCTGGCCGCAGGACCGCTACCGCGTCGCCGGCTCCCAGCGGATCGACGACCTCATCACCGAGGCGAAGACCTGGCACGAGCAGGAGCGCTTCGACGGGGTCATCACCTTCTCCGAGTCGGCCGTGACCGCGGTCGCCGCCGTCGCCGAGGCGCTCGGCCTGCCGGGCGTCGGCCCGGAGGCGGCCAGGACCAGCCGGAACAAGCTGCTGATGCGCGAGGCGCACCGCAGGCACGGCGCCCCGCACCCCGGCTTCCGCCTGGTGGCCGACGTGGAGGAGGCCCGGCGGGCCGCCGAGGACTTCGGCTACCCCGTCATCCTCAAGCCGACGCTCGGCGCGGCCAGCAACTTCGTGTTCCGCATCGACGACGAGGAGGAACTGCGGGAGACCTTCCCCCGGGCGGTCGAGGGCATCGCGGGCATGTCGTGGTACGCGATGGAGGCCGAGGGGATCGACCTCGGCCCGCACGGCCTGATGGTCGAGGCCTTCCTCGACGGGGAGGAGTTCCTGATCGAGGCCGTCGCCTGGGACGGCGAGGTCTACCTGGGCTCGATCGTGGACCGGATCACCGCCGAGGGCGGCACCTTCGACGACGACGTGCACCACGCGCCGACCTCGCTCGGCCCGGAGCAGGTGGCCGCGGTGCACCGGGTCGTCGCGGCGGGTGCCCGCGCCCAGGGGCTGCGCCGCAGCGTGATGCACGCCGAGGTGCGCTTCCACCGCGGCGAGCCGTACCTGCTGGAGATCGCGATCCGGCCCGGCGGCGGAGGACTGGACCTCATCGCCCGGATCACCGCCGACCACTGCCCGATCCGCGCCGTCATGGACGTGGCCCGCGGCGTGCGGCCCCGGGTCCGCCACTACGAGCCGACCGGCGTCCACGTCACCGCCATGTGCCTGCTGTGCGAGGCGGGCCGGATCGAGCGGATCGACGTGCCCGCCGAGGTGAGCGAGTCGGACCGGGTCTTCTTCCTCAAGATCACCGCTCAGCCCGGGGACGTCGTCCGCCGCCCGCCGGAGGGCAACAGCATCCTCGGCTTCCTGGGCACCACCGGCGACTCGCTGGAGGACGCCCGGCGGACCATGAACGACCTCGCGGACCGGATCCGCGTCGAACTCTCCCCGATCGGAGACCGGTGATGACCCAGCTGACCGTCGCCCCCGCGCTGACCGTCGCCCCCGCGCAGGCCGCCGTCCCCGCGCAGGCCGCCGGCCTCCGCGCC
>NZ_CDRNDK010000064.1:0-21313 GCF_977012225.1 Planomonospora algeriensis
GCGGTTTCAGGGCCGAACGTGGCATGGATCGGCCCGGAGCTGCGGAACGCAGGTCGAGGGCGTCGAGCCTGGCCTGTTTCCTCTTGGCGCGGAGCCCGGACGGGATGCCGATGTCCCGGATCTGCTGCTCGATCTCGGCGATGGAGGTTCGGCCGTCCTGGGTCCGGCGGTGCAGGACGGTGCTGTGCCGTGCGGCCTCGTCGTGCCGTGCCCGCAGGTCCCGGAGTTCGTCCGCGAGACGTCCGGCCTCGGAGTGGAGCGCGAGGTCCTGCCGTGCCGCGTCCAGCATCTCGCGTGTCCTGGTGATCTGCGCGGCGGCGGCGAGCCGGGCGGCGATCCGCTCGGCGTTGATCTGGTCACCGAATCTGCCGGCCAGGGAGGCGAGCTCGATGTCTCCGGCGCGCTGTACGAGTCCCGCGTCGAAGTCCTCCTCGTCCGAGAGCAGGTCGCAGATCCGCTCCAGTGCCTGGTCCACGGCGACCTTGGTCGGGGCGACGAAGAGGACGCGCATTCCCTGCCGGTAGCAGCCCTCGACGATGGAGGCGACGACGTCGGTCTTCCCGGTCCCCGGCGGCCCCCAGATGAAGGTGAGGTCGCTGCCGAGGGCCTGCTCGATCGCCTGCCGCTGCCGGGGATTGAACGGACGTTCGTGATACCCGCGGACGAAGCGTTCGGGGGTGGTGCAGCGGTCGGTACGCGGCCGTCCCTGACCCAGCAGCCAGCCCGCAGTGGTGAGGTTGACCGGGCCGTCGGCCTCGCCCGCGGACTCCAGCCGCTCCACGAGGGTCTCCAGGCCCGCCGACTCGTCCATCCGCAACTGGGCGTTGTCGGGCCGGGTGCCCAGATCGGCCGCGGTGCGGACCCGAATCTTGCCGTCGTGCATTCGCGCGGCCTCGGCCCTCGCCCACGGAGCGCGGGAGCGTGACAGCCGGACGAGCAGTTTCTCCCCGGAGAATGTGTCCTTCCACTTCTGACAGGAGAACAGGTACTCCTGGACCTCCCCGTCGCTTCCATTCCTCCGTCCGGCGGTCAGGGGATCTTCTCCCCGTCACCGTCGCTGCGGAGTTCGGTCGTGATCTCCAGCCGCACGGCCCGAAGGAGGTCGTCGACGGGGAAGGGTCTCTGCTGTGTTCCTGTCATCATGCTCCCTCGGGGGTGAGGAGACCGGCATGCCGATGATCGGGAACTCGGCTCTGCCGGACAAGGGCTGGATGGTGCCATCGCCGTTCCGGCGGTGGAGGGGAGGTCGTCGGTGCCTCTGCGCCGGGGCGGCGTCGTCTCCACGTGCAGACGATGCCGCCGTACGGCAGAGCCCGTGCAGGGGTGGCCGTGACCCGGGCGGCTTCCGGCCGCCTGGATCACGACGGGGTCATTCGGCGGGGATGCCGACGACCTCGACGTCCACGTCGTAGAGGGACTTCAACGTCGTGGCCATGTTGACGAGCGCGACCTGCGCGAAGGGAAAGAGCGTCTCGGGAGTCAGCGTCCGTCCGGTCTTGAGGTGGATCGCGAAGACCACCTTCCTGGGCCGGTAGTCGAGAGGGACGTCCCGGGTCCCCTCGCTCACCTCGGCGACGACCTCCCGGAACCGTGCCCTGGCCTCGGGCTGGTTGACCAGTGCCTCGACCGCGACGAGGGCCTGGTTGAACAGGTGACTCAGCGGAGGGGAGTCCTTGGCGGGCTTGACGCAGACGAGCCGGCCTTCCGGGCCGTAGTGGTCACAGGCCTCGAACCCGTTTCCCCGGTGGAGAGTGGTCCGCACGTACTTGCGGTCCAGGCACAGGTAGTTCGCGCGGCCGAGCTCGTGCTGGACCCGCAGGTTGTAGGTGACCTCGTGCTCGCCCTTCCTCCACGGCGGCAGGACCGTCGGGGAGTCCGTGCTGATCAGCTCGGTGACCTGCCTGCGGATGGAGTCGAGGTACTCCAGGCCGGTCTCGTGCCACTCCCCGTCGATCAGGAAGTAGTGATGGGCGCCGATGGTGAGCTCGGTCTCCAGCCAGCAGATGGCGGGGGCCCGCCGAGAGAGCCGGTCCCGTCGCAGTCGCCGGACAGTTCGATGCGGCCCTCGCGCAGCGCCGCCGTCGGCGTGCTGCTGTGCAGGACGCGGCAGCGGCTCAGGATGTCCTCCATCTCCAGGCTCCGCCTGCTCCTCATCCACGCGGGGCCGATCCTGATGTTGTACGAGGCGGTTTCGGTGAGCTTGGGGACGAGCTCGACGGGCACGGCGAGGTCGAAGGGCATGTCGACCTCGCCGCGGAGCCCCTTGTCGAGCAGGGCGTCCAGGCGGCTGACGAGCGAGGCGTCCCGCACCGCCTTGATCGCCTCGATGAAGGCGAAGCTCGGGTGGACGTCGGCCGCGCAGACCTTGGTGATCTGCTTGAGGAGCGCGACGAGCTTGACGTCGTCCAGAGGGATGGGGAGCCGCAGACCGGCGGAGCCGTCGACGAAGACGGTGGCCCCGTCCTCCAGTCCCAGGATGTCCGTGTGCAGTTCGCCGCCGAGCCGCCGCACGATCTCGGCGTGCTGCCGGACGCCGATGCTGCCGATGGGCAGGCCGGAGGGGACCAGGGTGGAGTCCTGACGGCCCCGGCGGGTCATCGACCGGCGGACGATGTCGCGGACGCAGTCAGGGTCGACCGCGCGGACGGCGAACCGCAGCCCGAAGTCGGGGTCCTTCAGGTCGTCGGGGACGAGCCGGAAGCCCTGGCCGAAGCCGATGGCGAAGACCTCGCCGTCGACGGCGATGAGGAGCAGCGCGGCGGCCTTCCTGTCGTCGAGCGACAGGTCCTCCCCGACGAGCTGGGACAGGTCGCCGGACCAGCCGACCTTGGGGATCGTGAAGTGGCCGCGTACGAGGTAGGCGACGGCTCCGGGGAACTCGGGGAAGAGCGGAGCGAACTCCAGCTCGTCGAGGCGCTCTCCGTCGAGCGCGCAGAACAGTCCGTCGAGGGTGGGCTCGACGTCGAGCAGGTGGTACAGCGTGACAACGCGGGTGTCAGCCATGTCCGGCTCTCCACAGGGAAGTGGGCCGTGTCTCCAGGCACGGCCGAGGGGAACGGCGGGATGGATGGTGCGGATTCGAACCACGTGCGACCGCTGGCGTCGCTAGACTCGCGACGCTGAAAGCATCTACAGGAGATCATGGAGTGAAAACACTGTCAATCGCTTTTGCATTGTTCGCGATGTGTGTACAGTGAAGCGTGTCGGCGATCCGTTCGAGTCTTGGCAGGTGAGTGGTGTCTCAGCAGCCTGAGCAGCTGACAGCTGCCGGGATATCCCGTCTCGCGGGAGTCACGCGGGCGACGGTCAGCAACTGGCGGCGCCGTCACACGGACTTCCCGCTGCCGAGCGGGGGCACGGAGGCGAACCCCACCTATGACCGGGTGGCGGTCGAAGCATGGCTGGCGGCCGCGGGCAGCTCCCGGAGCGATCGGCAATGGACGAGCTCCGCGCGGAGCTGCGCAGGCTTCCCCGCGAGGTGACCCCCGACCACCTGTCCGCTTTTCTTCTCGCCGTCGCGCGGATGGACGGCGCCGCACGCCGGAAGCTGATCGGACTCTCGGATGAGGAGTTCCTTGCCGGGATACGGGGCCCGTTGGAGGAGCGAGCCGGTCTGCTGCCGCACGCCCGCCGGGACGGGCTCACGGCGTCGGCCGTCCCGGCGTTGAAAACCGTCCTGCGGGCCGTGAACACGAGCGGAATCGCGGAGACGCTGGACGTGCTGCACGAGCGGCAACCCGCTGACGGCACCGCACGTGGCGTGTACGGCACGCCTGAGGTGGTGGCCGACCTGATGGCCGCGCTCCTCGAAGGGACGACCTATCCGGCGAGCGTCTACGACCCTGCCTGCGGCTCCGGAGGACTGCTGATCGCGGCAGGACGACAGGGCTCCGCGAGCCTCATCGGGCAGGACGTCTCCCCGGTCCAGGCCGATCAGGCGGCCGTCCGCGTCGGTGCGCTCGTCCCCGGATCCGAGGTCCGGATCCGGGCAGGTGACTCCCTTAGGGAGGACGCCTTCCCCGGGCTGACCGCGGAGGCCGTGCTGTGCAACCCGCCGTACGCGGACCGGGACTGGGGGCATGACGAGCTGGGCTATGACGCCCGGTGGGAGTACGGCGTGCCCCCCAAGGGGGAGTCGGAGCTGGCCTGGGTCCAGCACTGCCTGGCCCACCTGGAGCCGGGCGGGCCGGCGGTCATACTGCTGCCTCCCGCGGTCGCCGAACGGTCCGGAGGACGGAAGATCCGCGCCGAGCTCGTACGGCGTGGCGCACTGCGTGCGATCGCATCCCTGCCTCCCGGAGCCGCGCCGCCCCAGCACGTCGGCCTCCACCTGTGGATCCTCCGGCGGCCCGCCGACGACAGGGCGGACGTCCCACCGGTGCTCTTCGTCGACACGGCGCAGGAGGAGCTACCCGGCACACTGCGGCTCTCCACCGGCTCCGGGAAGACACAGGCCCTCGCGGAACTGGCGAGGAGAGCGTTGGTTAAGGGAGAGATCCGCATACTCACGCGGAAGGAGCCCCCGCATGACTTCCGCCGGACCATCCTCCAGCACTGGCGACGGTACGAGGAGGCGCCTGAGGACTTCGAGACGGTTCCCGGTGTCGCCCGTGCCGTGCCCGCCCTGGAACTGATCGACGAAGGCGTCGACCTCACCCCGAGCCGCCACGTCCACACCGCGCCCCCTGCGATCGCACCGGACCAGCAGGCCGAGTCGGCACGCGCCACACGCGTGCGGCTGCGCCGCGCGGCCGACGCGCTCGTCGCGGTGAGCGGCGGTGAGGAGTGGAAACCCGGCGGTGTGAAGGCCGTGACGTGGCGCACGGCGACCGTCGCCGACCTCATGCGCGGCGGAGCCATCGGACTCCATCGCGTGGCAGGGGCGTCACGGGGAAGACGACTCACGGAGCCGGTCGTGCTGCCGGACGGCGACGGTCGCCTCGTCCTGACGGCGGGAGACGTCGTCGCGGACCGGACGGTATCGGGCAGCGCCGAGGAGAGCGCCCTCACCGAGTTGCTGGAGCTCCAGCGCGGCGACGTCGTGCTCCCGGAGATGCTGCACGGAGGCGCGGGGACGGCCCGGGTCGCCGACGACCGGGACGCGGGAGCGCTTCTCGGCCCGCACCTCTATCTCTTCCGGCCCGATCTCGACCGGCTCGACCCCTGGTTCCTCGCCGGTTTCCTGGCCGCCGAGGAGAACCTCCACAGCACGGCCACCGGCAGCACGGTCGTGCGCGTCGACGCCCGGCGGCTACGGGTGCCGTTGCTCCCCCTGGAGGAGCAACGGCGGTACGGCCGGGCGTTCCGCAGACTGGCCGCGATGCGGAGGGCCGCGAACCTGGCCGTACGACTGGCGGAGGAGACCTCGCGGCAGCTCGGCACCGGACTCACCAGCGGGTCCCTGCTTCCGCCCGGCGACTGACCCGGGCGACACCCCGTCTTAGGCATTCGAACCCTGAAGTAGTAACGGAAAGGAAACCGGTGAACCACAGCAAGGTCGCCGAACTCGCGAACCACGCCTGGTCGGTCGCGGACCTGTTGCGCGGCGACTACAAGCAGTCCGACTACGGCAAGGTCATCCTGCCGCTCACGGTGCTGCGCCGCCTCGAGTGCGTCCTGGCCCCCACGCGGGGCAGGGTCCTGGCCGAGAGCAAGCGGGTGGAGGAGTTGGGCCTCGAAGCGGGTCCCTGGCTGACGAAGGCCTCGGGCCACAGTTTCTACAACACCAGCGAGTACACGCTCAAGAAGATCGCAGGTGATGCGGGGCACGCGGCCAAGCACCTGAACGCCTACATCGGCGCGTTCTCCCCGAACGCCCAGGAGGTGATGGAGAAGTACGAGTTCGCCCAGCAGATCAAGCGGCTCGACGCGGCCGGCCTGCTGTACCAGGTGGTGGGACGGTTCGCGGACCTGGACCTGCGCCCGGTACGGCGGGACGCCGATGGGGAGGTGGTCATCGGTGAGGACGGCAAGCCGGTGGTCGTGGTCTCCAACCACGACATGGGTTACGTCTTCGAGGAGCTGATCCGGCGGTTCGCGGAGCAGTCCAACGAGACCGCGGGTGAGCACTTCACCCCCCGCGAGGTCATCGAGCTGATGGTCAACCTGCTGCTCGCCCCCGATGACGATCTCCTGACCGTCCCCGGCACCTCCCGCAGGGTGCTCGACCCCGCCTGCGGCACCGGCGGCATGCTGACCGCGGCCGAGGAGCACATCCGCGCACTGAACCCCGACGCGACCATCGAGGCCTTCGGCCAGGAGCTCAACCCCGAGTCCTGGGCCATCTGCCGCTCCGACTTGATGATCAAGGGGAACGACCCGGAGAACATCAAGTTCGGCAACTCGTTCAGCGAGGACGGGCACCGCGGCAGGACCTTCGACTACCTGCTCGCCAATCCGCCGTTCGGGGTGGAGTGGAAGAAGGTCAAGGACGTCGTGGAGCGCGAGCACGAGAAGGAGGGGACGAGCGGCCGCTTCGGCGCCGGCCTGCCGCGTATCAACGACGGTTCGCTGCTCTTCCTCCAGCACATGATCTCCAAGATGAAGCCGGTGGAGAAGGGCGGCAGCCGCATCGCCATCGTCTTCAACGGCTCCCCGCTGTTCACCGGCGCCGCCGACTCCGGTGAGTCGAAGATCCGCCGGTGGATCCTGGAGAACGACTGGCTGGAGGGCATCGTGGCCCTGCCCGACCAGCTCTTCTACAACACCGGCATCTCCACCTACTTCTGGATCCTGACCAACCGCAAGGACAAGGGCCACCGGGGCAGGGTCGTGCTGCTGGACGGCCGGGAGCACTGGGCGAAGATGCGCAAATCGCTCGGTGACAAGCGCAAATACCTCACCAAGGAGCACATCGCCGAGCTGACCCGGCTGTACGGCGAGGCCCTGCACGCCGCCGCCGACCCCGAGCACCCGCTGCACGGCAAGGTGAAGGTCTTCGCCAACGAGGACTTCGGCTACCGCCGGATCACCGTGGAGCGCCCGCTCAAGCTCCGCTTCGAGGTGACCGAGGCGACGCTGGACGCGGTCCTGGCGTCGAAGGCCCTGGCCAAGCACGTGGACGCGGCCGCGATGACGGAGGCGCTCAAGCCGCTCGTCGGGCAGAGCTGGGAGGGGAAGCTCGCCGCCTTCGCCGGGGTGCGCGAGGCGATGGCCTCGGCCGGCATCCTCTGGCCGTCCACGCAGCCCTTTCTCACCGCGCTCCGCGACGTCATCGGCGTGCGCGACCCGGAGGGCGAGGTGCAGCTGAAGAAGGGCGAGCCCGAGCCCGACCCGGAGCTGCGCGACTACGAGAACGTTCCGCTGGATCAGGACGTGGAGGAGTATCTCCGGCGCGAGGTGCTGCCGCACGTGCCCGACGCCTGGATCGACCACGGCAAGACCAAGGTCGGCTACGAGATCCCCTTCACCCGCCACTTCTACGTGTACAAGCCGCCGCGCCCGCTGGCGGAGATCGACGCCGAGCTCAAGGCCCTGGAGGCCGAGATCCAGGCACTGCTGGGGGAGGTGACGGAGTGATGACCGTGCGACTGCGACATCTCGCGGCAGTTAATCCGCCGACGCCTGCTTTTGAGCGTCTTGCCGATCACGAGGAACTCACTTTCCTTCCGATGGAAGCGGTGTGGCCAGGGGAAAGGCTGGATATATCGCGCCGCCGAACCAAGGCTGAGGTTGTTACTGGATACACGCGGTTTCAGGATGGTGACATCCTTGTTCCAAAGATCACGCCAACGTTTGAGGCGGGGAGGGCTGTACTGATCAATGGCCTTCACTCGGGGGTTGGGGCCGGAACGACGGAGCTTCATGTGCTCAGGCCAGGTCCGCGTATCGATCCTCGGTTCCTCTTCTATGTGGTAAATACTCACAGCTTTCTTAAAATCGGAAAGTCGGAGATGTATGGCGTTGCAGGCCAGCAGCGCGTTCCGGATGACTTCCTGCGTAACCTTCCAGTGCGTCTACCTGCATTGGAGGAGCAGCGACGTATCGCTGACTTCCTCGATGCCGAGACGGCCCGCATCGACAGGCTTTCCTTGCGCCGAGCAAATCAGCGATCCGTTCTGGACGAACGAGGTTATGCCGAGATCTCGGAGACCTTGATCCCCGGGATCCTGACGCGGCCACTCAATCAATGGCCGTGGACGTGGCTGCCGGAGATCGCCGCTGATCGACCTCTCGTCCGGCTCGGCTACGTGTGCCGCCTTCAGAACGGCCTCACAGTCGATGGCAGGCGCGATGTCGGCGGAGATGCGGTGACACGCCCTTATCTTCGCGTGGCGAACGTTCAAGCGGGGCATCTCGCGCTGGACACGGTCACTGAGATCACAGTGCCAAGGGATATCGCCAAGCGCAGCACTCTCCGGCCTGGAGATGTACTCATGACCGAGGGGGGTGATCTTGACAAGCTCGGGCGTGGCGCAGTTTGGCGGGGGGAGCTGTCCGACTGTCTTCACCAGAATCACATATTCGCACTCCGTCCGGAACTCGACCGTCTGGATGGCGATTATCTCGCTCTCATGACGCGGACCCTGCATGGCCGCTGCTATTTCGAAAGCACCGGCGTTAAAACCACGAACCTGGCGTCCACTAACAGCAGTAAGATCCTCAGCTTTCCCATCCCGCTCCCGTCGGTCGTAGAGCAGCGAGCTCTGGTACGGCAGATCCGTGTCAAACTTGATGCCTTGGAGTCGGCCTGGGGGCTGCTCGATCGGCAACTCGCGCTGTTGGCAGAACGGCGGAGGGAACTGGTCACGGCGGCTGTAACCGGCCAATTTGACGTGTCGTCCGCAAGTGGGCGTGGGCTGGAGGATGTGTGAGTGTTCTTCATGTTCGTCATATTCAGGAGGCGCTTACCGGGGAGTTCGACGGGCTGATCGATCTGTCCGACGTAGCGGTGAACGCTCAGGAGTCCCAGAGGGGCGTCCAATTCCTTACCCGGGCTCTGGCTGCGTTCACGGTGCGGCACCTGACCGGCTGCTCGTCCGTGGACGCGGCTGCGGCTGTCATCGACGGACGGGATGATCACGGGATCGACGCGATCGCTGTGGACGAGGCGGAACCGCACCTCTGGCTGATCCAGACCAAGTGGAGTCAGCAGGGCGTGGCGGGGTTCGATCTCGGAGCGGCGCTGAAGCTCGTTCAGGGTCTGGACCTCCTGCTGAATGCCAAATACTCACGTTTCAATTCCCGGTTCCAGGCCATCTCCGACAAGGTGGACCGGGTCCTGCGCGACACCGGTGTGAAGATCACGCTTGTTCCTGCGCTGCTGGGTGACGCATCTGTCAGCAATGAGGTCCGTCAGCCCATGGCGGACGTCGCCCAGAAGCTCAACAGTTTCGGTGACGAGATGCTTGACATCAAGGTTCTCGGTCTACGGGACTTCCACCGGTTGATTCGAGCAGATTCCGCGCCTCCTCACGTCGAGCTGTCTGTGACGCTCGACGGTTGTGGATGGCTCACCAACCCCTATACGGCGTACTACGGTGTCATGCCCGTAGAAAAAGTCGCCCGTTGGCATGAAACATACGGTGACCGGTTGTTCGACCAGAACATTAGGAAGTCGCTCGGCCTGACAAAGGTGAATCGGGAGCTGATCGACACCCTTTGTGAGCGGCCGGACGATTTTTGGTATTTCAACAACGGCATCACAGTGCTGTGTGAAAGGATACGCGCGACTCCTCGTGGTGGAACGAGCCCGAACGGGTCACGCGACATCGTGCTCGAAGGCGCAAGCGTGGTCAACGGGGCGCAGACCGTGGCCGCCATAGCGGAGGCATTGCGCCGCAAGCCGGATGTCGCCGGAGAGGCGCAGATATGGGTGCGTGTTATTTCACTGGAGAACTGCCCCGAAGGGTTCTCCGGTGAGGTGACTGGGGCGACCAACACGCAGAACCGTGTCGAAAAGCGTGATCTGGCCGCACTGGACCCCGTTCAGATCGAGCTCCGCGACGAGTTCGCATGGGCACTAGGTAAGGCATATGTCATCAAACGGGGAGAGGACGAGCCGAACCGCGAAACCGGATGTACCAATCTGGAAGCAGCGGAGGCGTTGGCGTGCGCGCACTCCAATGCGAGGCTGGCCGTACAGGCTAGATTGGGCGGTGAATCTTTATGGGAGACAGGACCTGGATCGGCGTACGTGCTGCTGTTCGGGAAGAAGCCGAGCGCTCATCGTGTATGGCGATCCGTTCTGCTGCGTCGAGAAGTGGAACGGTATTTGGCCGAGTCCGCGGACGAGCGTGAGGGTCGAGGCGCGGCCATCGCCTCGCAGTGCGGACATCTGCTGGCTCATGCTGTTTTCCAGCATTTGAATCATGGGCAGATTGACCATCCAGGGGCTACGTGGGAGGAAGCGGTCCTGTCGAGGGTCCCTCTGGTCAGTGAGCGGGCGTTGCGGTGGATGATCCATGCCCTCGATGACGAGTTCGGGCAGAACAGCTACGTCATCAGTGTTTTCAAGAATCCGGAGAAATCCCAGATCCTGGTCAAACGGGTACTTCTGGGATTGAGCTCAGGCGAGATCCCCGAACTGGCTCCGGAATATGTGCCCGCTCCAGCCGTACGGGGATCTAAGAAGGGTAAAGCGGTCAGTATCCTGGTTGAAGCCGGGGTGCTCGAAGAGGGAACTCCTCTGGAGTTCCGTCCCATCACTGGCGAGGAACGTCACCTCATGACGCCATGGCTGGCCCAGGATCCGCGGCGAGGGCGCGTGACGTGGGTCAATAGCAAATCCAAGCCGCTGCTGTGGGAAGCGGACGGTCAGCAATATTCACCGACCGGACTCGTGCAACATATGCGCGAGCAGGCACTGGGCAAGGAGAACTCGGTGCAGGGAACACGCTACTGGTTCCTCAGTGGGCAGGGATCGTTGGTTGAGCTGGCCGAGTTCGCTCGTGACGGCGAAAAGTCATGAACGCTCATACCAGCGACGTGATATCGAGTACTCCGTTTGTCTCTCGGGTCCGGGTGAAGGGGTTCCGATCACTCGCCGACTGCGACGTCCGGCTGGGGCCGTTGACCGTGCTGGCCGGGTTCAACGCGGCGGGGAAGTCGAACTTCATCGACGTGCTTCGTTTCGTGTCCGATGCTCTCACCGCCTCACCGGGACGGGCGGTTTCGGTCAGGGGCGGGCTCGACCGGGTGCTCTGCCAGGCTCCCGAGGCGGGAGTGCGGGCAGCGAGCTTCTCGATCCGGCTCGACCTCGGGTTCGGCGCGCGGAGCGAGCGAGTCAGCCAGGCCGTATACAGCATGGAGATCGGCAGGGGCGGAGAGCGGCGAGACGCACCCGTCGTCCTCAGAGAGGAATGCCGTGCCAGGCTCTCCGGAGGTGAAGAGGAGTGGTTCGTCTCCACGCCGGAGCGTTTCGAGGCCAGCGCTCTCGTCTACGCGGGTGAGCGTGCGGCGCAGGGAGAGCACGACCGGCTCTTCCTGCCCGCCTCGGTGTTCGACACGCCCTTCCGGGAGGTCGAGGCGGCATTGCGCGGTATGCGCTTCTACGACCTCGTTCCCGCGGTCCTCAGCGGTATCGACGACGACACGCAACGCCATACCGCGCTCGGACCTCACGGTGAGCATCTCGGCCATGTGCTCGGACACCTCGCGGAGGCCGACCCGGCGGAGAAGGAGTATCTGGACGAGTTCCTCCGGGCGGTCATCCCCCAGGCGCTCGGGGTCGACGAGCGCAGGGAGGGCGAGTTCTCCACGGTCCAGGCCCGGTTCTGGAGCGGTGATCCGGTGCTGCCGTTCTGGCAGGCGGTGGCTGCCGGCGCGGTGCATGAAGGGGATCCGCATGTGAACGTCTTCCGGCGGCAGGAGCTGTCGGAAGGGACACTGCGGGCCGCGGGAATACTGGCGGCTCTGTTCCAACCCGGGACCGGTGACGGATCGATCCCACTGGTGTCCCTTGAGGAGCCGGAGAGGGCCATTCACCCGGCGAACGCGTCGGCCCTGTTCGAGGCGATGCACGCCGCGTCGGAACGCACGCAGGTGATCGCCACGACGCAGAGCTCGGATCTGCTGGATGACGAGTACGTCGAGCCCGGTCATCTGAGGATGGTCGAGATGACCGGAGGGATCACCTGTATCGGTGAGCTTGACGACTACACCAGCCGCCACCTCGCGGCCAACCCTTCCCAGCTGCCGCAGATGCACCGGCAGGGGCACCTGCGGCCTGCCGATTCCGCGAAGGAGAGGCGATGACCTCTCAGCGCATCGCCATCGTCGTGGAAGGGCACGGGGAGGTGAAAGCCCTTCCCATCCTGCTCTACCGGATCGCCGCGGAACTGCTGCCCGAGCGATGGCCGGAGTTCCTGCGGCCGTTCCGGGTGGGACGGGATTCGCTGGTCAAGGAACGAGGGATCGAAAGCACGATCGATGCCGTACTGGCCAACGCCGGTGGGCTGGAAGGGCTTCTCGTGCTCCTCGACGCCGATGACGACTGTCCCGCCGCCCTGGGGCCGGGGTTGCTGGCCCGCATCCGAGCGGCCCGGCCGGATCTGCGTGCGGCCGTGGTGCTGGCGAACCGGGAGTTCGAGGCGTGGTTCCTGGCGGCTGCTCCGTCGCTCAGCGGCTGCCAGGACCTTCCGGAGGGTCTGCCCGTGCCGCCGGAGCCGGAGAAGATTCGCGGTTGTAAGGAGTGGTTGAGCAGACACCGTCCAAGCGGCATGCCGTACCGGCCGCAGAGCCATCAGTCGGGGCTGGCGGCGCAGTTCGACATGCGGATGGCGCGGGCGAACGCGCCGTCGTTCGACAAGTTCTGGCGTGACGTCGAGTATCTGATCACCGGGAAGAGGTAGATCCCCCCATGAGTCCCATCCACCACGAATCGGCGTTCGGTGACGCGATCGTCTCCTCGATGTGCGCCAGTGGCTGGCGGCTCGGCCTGAGTTCCGACTACCGGCCCGAGCTCGGGCTGGACACGGCCGAGCTGTTCACGTTCATCGGTGACACCCAGGCCGACGACTGGCACGATCTGGTCACCGCCTACGGCGGCGACGTCGAGGCCGCGCAGCAGGGCTTCGCCAGGCGGCTCGACCAGGCGATCGCCGGCGACGGCCTCCTCGAGGTGCTGCGCAAGGGCGTCAAGGACCGCGGGGTGCGGCTCCGGGTGGCGTACTTCAAGCCGTCGCTGGTGACGTCCGAGGAGATCCTGGGCGACTACCGCAAGAACCGGCTGACCGTGGTCCGCGAGCTGGAGTACGCGGCCAAGCAGAAGGACAAGGGCAACCGGCTCGACCTCGCGCTGTTCCTCAACGGCATCCCGATGGCGACCGCGGAGCTGAAGAATCCGCTCACCGGCCAGGGGGTGGAGGACGCAAAGAAGCAGTACCGGACCGACCGTGACCCTACGGAGCCGATCTTCTCGCGGCGGGTGGTGGCGAACTTCGCGGTCGACCCCGACCTGGTCTTCGTCGCCACGCGGCTGCGCGGGGACAAGACCGTCTTCCTGCCGTTCAACCAGGGATCGGAAGGGCCGGGCAGGCCGGGAGGCAAGGGGAACCCGAAGGCCGCCAAGCCCGGCACGTACGCCACCTCCTACCTGTGGGAGGAGATCTGGCAGCCGGACAACTGGCTCGACCTGCTGGAGCGCTACGTTCACCTGCACAAGGAGAAGGGAGCCGACGGGCGGACCGCCAAGCGGATCGTCTTCCCCCGCTACCACCAGTGGCACGTCGTGCGGTCCCTGACCGACCACGTCGCCCGCCACGGCGCCGGGCACAACTACCTCGTCATGGCGTCGGCCGGCTCGGGCAAGTCGAACACGATCGCCTGGCTCGGCTACCGGCTCTCGTCCCTGCACATCCCCGCAGACCCCGCGTTCCTCGACCCCGAGGCGGTGGCCAAGGGCCTGAAGCCCGGAGAGCCCGCGTTCGACAAGGTCCTCATCATCACCGACCGGCGGAACCTGGACGCCCAGCTCCGCGACACGGTCGGCAGCTTCGAGCAGACGGCCGGACTCGTCGTGGCGATCGACGAGAAGCGGGGCGCCAAGTCCGAGCAGCTCGCCGCGGCCCTGTCCCGGGAGACAGGGAAGATCATCGCGGTGACGCTGCAGACCTTCCCCGCTCTCCTGGAGTATCTGCGGCGCACGCCGACCGAGATCAAGGGCCGCAGGTTCGCGATCATCGTGGACGAGGCGCACTCGTCGCAGTCCGGGGACGCGGCCACCGCGGTCCGCGACGCGCTGCGGGACCTGGGCCTGGACTCCGACAGCGACGAGGCGGGCGCGACCAGCGTCCCCGCGGCGCCCGCCGTACCGGACGGGAAGAGCCAGGACACCGACGCCAAGCTCAAGGAGAGGGCGGCCCGGCGCGGGATGAGCGCCAACCTGTCGTACTTCGCGTTCACCGCGACGCCGAAGGCCAAGACGCTGGAACTGTTCGGCACGCTCGGCGAGGACGGGGTCTACCGGCCGTTCCACACCTACGCGATGCGCCAGGCCATCGAGGAGGGCTTCATCCTCGACCCGCTCGCGAACTACATCACCTATAACACGTACTGGAAGCTGGTCAACAACAACCCGGAGGAGCGGGAGGTCGACCCGGCCAAGGCGAACCCGCTGCTCGCCCGGTACGCGCTCACCCACGAATCGACCGTGGCGCAGCACGCGCAGGTGATCGTGGAGCACTTCCAGGCCCACACCGCCGGCCGGCTCGGCGGCCGGGCCAAGGCGATGGTGGTGACCGCCTCCCGGCACAGCGCCGTGCAGATGGCCCGCTCCATCAGGCGCTACATCGGCGACCGCGGCTACCAGGGCATCGGGGTGCTGGTGGCGTTCTCCGGGACGCTCGTCTACGACGGCGAGGAGACGAGCGAGCCCAAGGAGAACGGCGGCCTGTCGGAGCCGGCGCTGCCGAAGGCGTTCGCCTACACGCGCGCCGACGACAAGTCCGTGCAGGCGGGCGGGCCGGGGCAGCCCGAGTACCGGATCCTCGTGGTCGCGGAGAAGTACCAGACGGGCTTCGACCAGCCGCTGCTGACCACGATGTACGTCAACAAGAAGCTCACCGGGATCAACGCGGTCCAGACGCTGTCGCGGCTGAACCGGACCATGGACGTCAAGTCCCAGAGCGACCTGGCCGTGCTCGACTTCGTCAACGACGCCGGGGACATCCAGGACGCCTTCCGGCCGTACTTCGAGCAGGCGCAGGCCTTCCCCACCGACCCCAACCTGCTGTACACCGCCCAGGCCAGGGTGATGTCCGTACCGATCCTGGTCGAGGCGGAGATGCAGGCCTTCGCTGCCGCGTACCTCGCCGCGGAGGAGAAGGCCGCGGGCGACCAGGGGAAATGGGCCAAGCTCCACGCGGAGCTGTACCGGCACCTCGCGCCCGCCTGCGAGAGGTTCTCCGCGCTGCTGCACAGCGAGGACGAGGACGATCGCGCGTCCGCGGAGGACTTCCGGGCCGACCTGAACGACTACGTCCGCAAGTACGCGTTCCTCTCGCAGATCATCCCCTACAGCGACGAGGAGCTCGAGCGCCTCCACCTGTTCGGGCGGCACCTGCTGAACCGCCTGGAACGGCGTGACGACGGCAGCGTGGACATCGGAGAGATCGACCTCACGCATCTGCGGGTCGAGAAGACCGGCGAGTACGACGTCAGCCTCACCGCGGAAGGCCCGGAGACGCTGAGGGGGTTCGGCGACGGGCACGGCGGCGGCGCGGACGCGGAGAAGTCACCGCTGTCGGAGCTGGTCGAGAGGTTCAACGAGCGGTTCGGCACGGAGTTCACCGAACAGGACCTGGCCAAGCCCTTCGAGGAGACGATCAAGAATGAGAAGGTCCAGCTCGCGGCCGTCGGCAACGTCGACGAGGAGAACTTCGGCTTCGTCTTCGACCGGGTCTTCCAGGAGAAGATGATGGAGCACTTCGACACCGTCGCCGATCTGGGGCACAAGTACTTCGGTCCGGATCCGGACTTCCGCAGCTCGCTCAACCGCAGTGCCCGCAGCGCCGCCTGGAACCTCATTCGCCGTCAACACGGGATCGTGGACGATGTGAGGTGAGGTGCTCTGGTGGCCCCGCGAGAGTGCGGGGCCACCGGGCGATGAGTGATTCCCTGGACGGCGGACGACCCAAGAGATCACACTGGTTCCATAAATGGGGACAAGTGCGGGATGACCGGGGGACCAGTGCGGTCGCAGACAGTCGGCAGGCGCTACGAGCTCGTCGAGGAGATGAACGCCGGAGGGATGGGCCGGGTCTGGCGGGGATACGACGCCGTCCTCGACCGTGAGGTCGCGATCAAACGGATTCTCTCCGAGGCCGTCTCCTCTGCCGAGCATGCCGAGGCACTGGCCAAACGGTTCCGCCGCGAGGCCCGGATCACGGCGCGCATCAACCACCCCGGCGTCCCGCAGGTGTACGACGCGGTCCTTGACGAGGACTTCACCCGGCTCTTCCTAGTGATGGAGCTGGTTCGCGGGACGCCGCTGACGGCGTTCGTCTCCCCGGGCACCCTGCTGCCCGTCTCCTGGGCGGCGGCGGTGGTGGCCCAGACCTGCACCGTTCTGTCCCACGCGCACGCGATCCCCGTCGTCCACCGGGACCTGAAGCCCGACAACCTCATGGTCGCCGAGGACGGAACCGTCAAGGTCCTCGACTTCGGGATCGCCGCGATCCTGCGGACCGACGTCACCAGGCTCACCGCCGCGGGCGTGCTGATGGGGACGACGCGCTACATGTCCCCCGAGCAGATCCAGGCGGTCCAGGTCACCCCGCAGAGCGATCTGTACGCCGTCGGCTGCATCCTGTACGAGCTTCTGACGGGCAGGCCGGTCTTCCCGGACAGCCCCCGGCTCATGCAGCAGCACCTGTTCGAGGCGCCTCTCCCGCTGCGCGGGCTCCGTCCCGATGCGCCCGCCGACCTGGAGCGCCTGACCCTGGAACTGCTGGAGAAGCTGCCGGAGCAGCGGCCCGCGGACGCTCAGGAGGTCTTCGAGAGGCTGGTGCCGTTCCTTCCCTCCGCCGGGGCTCGCCCCAGTCGTTCGGAACGGGCTCCGGTAGGGGTTCCCGACCCGACCCGCCCCTACCGCGATCCCTGCGCACCGCGGTGCCGCCCCGAGCAGACGCTGGCCGGACCGGCCGAGGAGAACGTCGTCTCGGCGGACGAGGCGGTGATGGCGATCAAAGCCGCGGTGGACCAGTCCGACGGCCTGCTGGCCGACGACCGGTTCACGCAGGCGGCGGATGTGCTGCGCTCGGTGCTGGAGCCCGCCGCCGCCGCACTCGGTGCGGACAATCACCGTGTCCTGTTCCTCCGCCAGCGACGTGCGGCGATCCTGGTGATCGGCGGTGACTTCCGGCGGGCCCTGCCCGAGTTCGACCGACTGGCGGAGGCGTACGCACGTGTCGCGGGCCCCGACGACATCGAGACCCTCGAATGCCGGCGGCAGGCCGCCCTCTGCCGGGCGGAGCTCGGCCAGGGCACGGTGGCGCTCGAGCAGCTCCGGCAGGTGCTGGCCCGGTACCGCGCAGCTAAGGGGGACGGCGACGAGACCGTGCTGGAGCTGCGGCGCGACATCGGCGCTCTGCTGGCCGCCGAGGGCCACGCCGAGGATGCGGTCGGTGTGCTCCAGCCTCTCGAGCAGGACCTGAACCTGCTGTACGGCCCGACTCATCCTCTGACTCTGGAGGTGAGAGATCTCCTGGCCAGGCTCCGTCTCACCAACGGTTGACGCGGACCGGCCGCTCCCGGGCCTTCCCGGTGTCCACACCGGGAAGGCCAAGGAAAGCGATCAGGACCCGTTCGCGTCGGGCCGGCGAGGACGGACGGGTGTCCTGCCGGCGAAGAGCCACACACCGTTGCTGTACGTTGCTCCGAGAACCCGGCCGTCGTCCAGGAGCCAGGGATACTCCGCCTGAAGTTCCTTGTAGCTGTCGTTGGTCACGATGACGGCGTTCTTCTTCTCCGCCAGCATGGTGATCAACCGGTCGGCCTTTCCATGGGTACCGGCGGGAGTCTGGGTGACGATGCCCTGCCGGATGGCGTCCTGGAGGACATCGCGCTCCAGAGAGGTGAGCCGGTGGGCCATGGCGGCGTCCACGAACACGCTGATCTCCGCACCGGGGAACTGCGCCTTCAGCGCCTCGATGCCCCTCAGAAGCTGGTCGAGGCTGGGCACGTCTCCCTTCTTCACGTCACGACCGAACCAGGCGAGATTGGATCCGTCGACGACGAGAGGTCGCACACCGGGCACCGACGACTCCGGCTCCGCGACGGGCACGGGAGACGACGCCGCCTCGGGGGCGGAGCTGAAGACGGGTTGCGGAGGCGTGGTCACGGTGCGGGGCTGCGGAGGAGGAGCCTGGGGAAGTCCTTCCAGTGACCGCATGTGCCGCTGGATCTCCGCTATGGACAACGTGTCACCGTGGGTGAAGTCCCTGATCTCCTGATCGAGGACCACCTCGCCGGTCTTGTCGAGAACGGCCTTCACATGCAGGAGCCCGTCCTGCGTGTAGGTGTAGTTCAACCTGAAGACCGCGTCCTCTTTGCGCAGGGGTCTGGGGTACTTCAACTCCAGCGTGGTGAGCTGGAAGTTCTCCGGATCCTCCAGCGGCTTGGCGGGGTCGGCCTCCCACACCGAGATCAGGAGCCGCTCCCGGTCGTCCTTGACCGGGTTGTACTTGTTCTCCCCCTCGATGGGGAGAGGCGAGTGCTGGTCGATGATCGTGCTGAAGACCTTCTTGCCGGTCTCCTTGTCCGTGGCGCCCGTACCCAGGGCGAACATGGACGACACCTGAAGGTAGCTGTCCAGCTCGCCGTCGAAGATCGCAGCGGCGATGGCCGCGCCCCGGGCCACCGCGGTCATGGGGTGGCAGATCTCGGCGGGTACGGTCTCGTCGTCCATGAACTGTTCAACGGCCCGACGCACGCAGGGCATCTGGCTGGTACCGCCGATCATCAGCACGCCCTCGATCTCGTCGGGGTCCATGCCGAGATCGTTGAGGCACATGCGGGCGGGCTGAAGGGCCTGTTCGACCAGGTCGGTGATCTCGTCCTCCAGCTCGTCCCGGGTGACCTCGATCAGCTTGTCGCTGCCCGGGATCCCCGCCAGGACGGCCTCCTCGGTCGAGAGCCGGATCTTGGTTCGTTCCACGACCAGGTCGAGCTCTCGGGAAGCCTCCGTGGTGAGGGTCGGACGCCGTCCCAGCTTCCGGAAGAGGAGCTCGCGGAGCCGCTTGTCCACTTCGAGACCGCCGAGCTGGGTGATGCCCTTGGAAGCGAGTTCCTCGAACACTCCGTCGACGTGCTCGAGGATGGTGACGTCGATCGTTCCGCCGCCCCAGTCGAAGACCATGATCCGGCCCTCGTCCTGCATGTCGTGCATGTAGGAGAGCGCCGCAGCCGTGGGCTCGTTGAGCAGAGCCTTCACCGTGATGCCGGCAGCGCGTGCGGCGGCTCGGGTCCGGTAGCGGGCGGCGCCTCTGGCGTTGGCCGGAACGGTGATGACAGCGCTGTCGATCCTGGTGAGCAGGTTCTGCTCGGCCCTCTCCCGCATGGCCTGGAAGACTCCGGCGGCCACCGCGGACGCCGGCACCCTCCTGTCCCGCAGCTGCAGACTCGCGTCGTCCTTGAGCATGCGCTTGCACGCTTCTAGGACACGGTTGGAACGCAGCTTGGCCTCCCAGCCGAACAACGCGCCCAGCCGGGTGGAGCTCTCACCCGCGATGGTGGGGAAGAGATTCTGGAACGACGGGTAATGCCAGTCGGAGTCGAGGTTGTCGCTGTCGAGCGCGAGCACTTCGACGTCGTCCCCGACCCACTGGGCCACCACGGAATTCGTGGTACCGAAGTCGATACCTGTTGCCACGGTCAGATCTCTTCTCCAGACGCAGGGCCAGAACTTTCCAGAAGGAAGACCGGATCGGCCACATGCCGCAGGCGCCCGCTGCGGACGACCCGGCCCGTGGTGCTGTCGATGTATGCAGGCTGAACCATGGAGATGAACTGTCCTTCAGCCGGTGTGTTGACGATGGTGAAATGCTGAGGATGGTCCGTGTACGTCTCCATACGGCGAAGACCGGCCACAGTGAGCAGTTCGTCGACCAGAAGGAGAAGCGACTCCGGCCCGCCGGTTTCCCGGAGTCTGCAGTCGAGCTCAGCCAACTGGGCGAGGTGGAGCTTGCGGCTCTGGAAGGACTCGAGGACCGCCTGCCGGAGAGTGCTCACAAGTTGTTGCTGAGTAAGGTCGCCGTGCCTACCTTCTGATTCGGCGAGGAGATCGGCGGCATGGCGGACGAATCCATCGAGGATCTTCAGAGGGTCGAGCCGATCATGATCCTTCACCATGGACTTCAAACGGTTCGCCATCTCGACACGGATCTCATGCGTGATCTCGTCGCGGACCTCCGCTTCGATCTCGGCGCGAATCTCGTCCTTGAGCGCCGCCCGGACACCGGACCGCACTTCGGCCTGGATCCTGTGGCCGATGGTGGCGGACATCGCGGAGATCTTCCCTTCCAGATCATGCCGGAGATCCTTGAGAAGAGAGATCGTCGCGATGTCACCCCGGTTGGTCCCACCGTGTGTGGAGCGCGCCTCCCGTGAGACGGGCGAAGACGCAGGACGGTCCGCCCGACCTCGGCCTGACGAACCCGAACCGTTCTTCTGGGGCTTACCTGCCATGGTCGGCATCCTCTTCGATGATGACTTCGCGGAAGTGGTTGAGAATTTCGTGGGCGGCGGCATCGCGGAGTGCGGCGAGCTCTTCCCGGGTCGCGGGAGACGTCTGGCGGGGGAGCGGCTCGATCGGCGGTAGCAGTACCGGAGAGCGCTCGGGGGGCGCCGAGAGCGTCTCGTCGTCCAGCGGGACCAGGAAGAACCCCATGCCGCTTGTTTTGTCATCCATCAGGCGCTTCACCGCCTTGTTGACGGCTGCGAGTCGCTTGACGTCCCCACGGAGGTCTTTCCGGAGTGATCGGTAATGGTCTTTCCAGTCCTCATAGCCGTGGGGAAGACCGATGGCCAGATAAGGGTTCTGCCAGTCCTGGCGCTCGTTGACGGTGGTTTCCGATCGTTCTCTGACGATCTCCAGGTTCCTTGTGGCGCCCGGTTCGATGTCCTCGACTTCTTCCAGCAGCCGGATGGCGAACTCGAGTTCGTTCGTGTCCTGCGCCAGATAGGCGCAGATATTGTTGATCTCCGCATAGGTGGTCTGGTCGACGAGGTACTCTCCTCGGTCGTCTTTCGCGGCCGCCGCCTCCAGCAGCTTCTCCGCTTGTGTCTTGGCCTTGTCCAACCACCCCATCAGGATCCATCGGTACTGATGTTGAAAGGCTGAGGTGTGTTGATCAGACCGGCTGGAGGACCAGAC
>NZ_CDRNDK010000065.1:0-21154 GCF_977012225.1 Planomonospora algeriensis
CCGCGCCCGCCCCGCAGGCCGCCGCCCAGGCCCAGGCCCCGGCCGCCGCCCCGGCTCCCGAGCCGGTCGCGGTGGACACGACCCTGCGCGGCCGCACCGAGAAGATGTCCCGTCTGCGTCAGACCATCGCCAAGCGCATGGTCGAGTCGCTGCAGGTCTCGGCGCAGCTCACCACGGTGGTCGAGGTCGACGTCACGAAGATCGCGCGCCTGCGCGACCGGGCCAAGGGCGAGTTCCAGCGCCGTGAGGGCGTCAAGCTCTCCTTCATGCCGTTCTTCGCCCTGGCGACGATCGAGGCGCTCAAGCAGCACCCCAAGCTGAACGCCACGATCAACAGCGAGACCAACGAGGTCACCTACTTCGACGTCGAGCACCTCGGCTTCGCGACGGACACCGAGCGCGGCCTGCTCGTCCCGGTGATCAAGAACGCCGGCGACCTCAACATCGCCGGTCTGGCCCGTAAGATCGCCGACCTGGCCGAGCGCACCCGCACCAACAAGGTGAGCCCGGACGAGATCACCGGCGGCACGTTCACGCTGACCAACACCGGCAGCCGCGGCGCGCTGTTCGACACCCCGATCCTCAACCAGCCGCAGGTCGGCATGCTGGGCACCGGCTCGGTCGTCAAGCGCCCGGTCGTGGTGGACACCCCCGACGGCGAGGTCATCGCCGTCCGCTCGATGGTCTACCTCGCGCTCAGCTACGACCACCGCCTGGTCGACGGCGCCGACGCGGCCCGCTTCCTGACGACGGTCAAGCGCCGTCTCGAGGAGGGCCGCTTCGAGAACCAGCTGGGCCTCAACGCCTAGCCTCCCCGTTCTCACCTCCGGGCCGGTCCGCCTTCCGCGGACCGGCCCGGTCCCTTTCCCGGCCCCTTTTCCCGGTCGCTCTCCACCGGTCCCGGCGCCCCGGCGGGCCCGCGTCTCCGTCCCGGCGCCCGGGGGGCGCCCCGCGGCGCCTCCGGGACCCGCCTCCGGGAGATCCCGGGAACGGCCGGTTAGATTGGCCGCATGACGACCATCGTGACGGGTTCCTCCGGATTGCTCGGCTCGGCGCTGATCAGGTCTCTGCGGGCCGACGGCGTCCGGGTGGTCCGGCTGGTACGGCGGGCGCCGCAGAGCGCCGACGAGTCGTTCTGGAACCCGGGCAAGGGCCTCATCGACCCGGCGGCCCTGGAGGGGGCCGAGGCGGTGGTCCACCTCGCCGGGGCGGGGATCGGCGACCGCCGCTGGACCGAGGAGCACAAGCGCGAGGTCCTGCGCAGCCGGGTGGAGGGCACCCGCACGCTGGTGACGGCGCTGACCAGGCTCTCGGCCCCGCCCGCGGTGCTGCTGTCGGGGTCCGCGATCGGCTACTACGGCGACACCGGCGACCGGGAGGTGGACGAGTCGGCCCCCTCCGGCGAGGGCTTCCTCGCCGAGGTGGTCCGGGCCTGGGAGTCCGAGGCCGAGCCCGCCGCCGCCGCGGGGATCAGGACGGCGGCGCTCCGGACCGGGCTGGTGCTCAGCGGCGAGGGCGGCATGCTCCGCCGCGTCCTGCCGATCTTCAAGCTCGGCCTGGGCGCGCCGCTCGGCTCCGGGCGGCAGTACTGGTCGTGGATCTCCGTGGACGACTGGGTGCACGCCGTACGGCACGTCATGGGCGAGCGGGCCCTCGAGGGGCCGGTGAACCTGACCGCGCCGGAGCCGGTGACCAACGCCGAGTTCACCTCCGCGCTGGCGCGGGCGCTGCACCGGCCGGCGATGCCGCTGCCCGTCCCCGCCCCCGTGCTGCGCGCCGCGCTCGGCGGGTTCGCGCAGGAGGGCGTGCTGACCGGGCAGCGGGTGCTCCCCCGGCGGCTGCTCGACTCGGGCTACGCGTTCCGGCATATCCGCCTCAACGAGGCACTCTCCGCCGTACTCTAGGGTCCCTGTTCCCACTGGAGTCACCGGGGAGATCGACATCATGAGCAGATCCGGCCAGTCGCACATCCTCGCCATCGGCGGCGGCTCGTTCCGCCCCTCCGCCCGCTACGGCTTCATCGAGGCGAGCGGGCTCCTGCGCTACGGCCTCGACCTGACCGGGCAGGACCGGCCCCGGCTGGGCCTGCTGGCCACCGCGACGGGCGACGACGCGGAGTGGCTGCTGAAGATGTACGGGGCGTTCCGCGAGTGGGACGTCGAGCTCAGCCACCTGACGGTGTTCCCGATGCCCAACGTCGAGGACCCGCGCGAGTGGATCCTGAGCCAGGACATGATCTACGTCAGCGGCGGCAGCGTGGCCAACCTGGCGGCGCTGTGGCGGCTGCACGGCCTGGACGAGGCCTTCGAGGAGGCCTGGAAGGCGGGCGTGGTGCTGTCCGGGCAGAGCGCGGGCGCGCTCTGCTGGCACGTCGGCGGCAACACCGACTCCTTCGGCCCCGCCCTGCGGCCCTGGTCCGACGGCCTGGCGCTGCTGCCCTACTCCTGCGGCGTGCACTACGACTCCGACCCGCAGCGGCGCGAGCTGCTGCACGCGTCGGTGGCCTCCGGCGAGCTGCCCGACGGCTACGCCGCCGACGAGGGCGTCGGGCTCCACTACGTCGGCACCGAGTTCATCCAGGCCGTCAGCGTACGGCAGGGCGCCTGCGCCTACCGGGTCGAGCACGACGGCGCGGACGGGGTCAAGGAGTTCCGCATCGAGCCCCGCCTCCTCACGTCCTGATGTCGGACCGGTCAACTACTCTTGAACCTGTGAGTGAGCTGGCAGTCGTCCGTCTCGGCGTTGATTTCCCCTACGAGCAGGCCTGGGATCTCCAGCGGCGGATCCACGCCCGGCGGGTGGCCGGGGAGGCGCCCGACACCTGCCTGATGCTCGAGCACGCCCCGGTCTACACCGCGGGGCGGCGCACCGCCCCGCACGAGCGGCCCGGCGACGGCACGCCCGTCATCGACGTCGACCGCGGGGGCCGGATCACCTGGCACGGCCCGGGCCAGCTCGTCTGCTATCCGATCGTCCGGCTGCACGAGCGCCTGGACGTGGTCACCTACATCGGCCTGCTGGAGGAGTCGCTCATCAAGGTCTGCGCCGACTTCGGGGTGCAGGCCGGCCGGGTCTCCGGGCGCAGCGGCGTCTGGGTCTCCGGCGATCCCTCCCACGGACTGCCCGACCGGCAGATCGGCGCGGTCGGCATCCGGGTGGCGGGCGGTGTCACGATGCACGGCTACGCGCTCAACTGCTCCAACGACCCCAGCTGGTACAACCGGATCGTGCCCTGCGGGTTCAGCGACGCCGGCGTCTCCTCGCTGTCGGCCGAGACGGGCCGCCGGATCGTGGTCGACGACGTCGTGCCGTACGCCGAGAAGCGCCTGGCCGAGGCGCTCGGCGCGGAGATCCGCGACCTGCCCGAGGAGGACCTCTTCCGGCGGTAGGGGCGGGCGGCGGGCGGTTTCCCCGCGGGGAGCGGCTCTCTCCGGCGGCCCCCTGCCGTTCCCGTGCCGTCGCCGCGGCGGTCCGCCGGCCGCCCCTGCGGCCCCGGGTCCGCTTCCCGGCGCGGGGGGACGTAAGGTGAGAGGCGTGACCGTAGCTCCAGAAGGCCGAAAGCTCCTCCGCCTGGAGGTTCGCAACGCCGAGACCCCCATCGAGAAGAAGCCCGAGTGGATCAAGACCCGGTTCCGGACCGGGCCCAACCACACCGAGCTGCGGGCGCTGGTCAAACGCGAGGGTCTGCACACCGTCTGCCAGGAAGCCGGATGTCCCAACATCTCGGAGTGCTGGGAGGACCGCGAGGCGACCTTCCTCATCGGCGGCGACCAGTGCACCCGGCGGTGCGACTTCTGCCAGATCGACACCGGCAAGCCCAAGGAGTACGACACCGACGAGCCGCGCCGCGTCGCCGAGTCGGTCCGCCAGATGGGCCTCAACTACGCGACCGTGACCGGTGTCGCCCGCGACGACCTGCCTGACGGTGGCGCCTGGCTGTACGCCGAGACCGCCCGGCAGATCCACGCGCTGCTGCCCGGCTGCGGCGTCGAGCTGCTGGTCCCCGACTTCAACGGCGACCAGGGGCAGCTGGAGGAGGTCTTCTCCGCCCGGCCCGAGGTGTTCGCGCACAACATCGAGACCGTGCCGCGGATCTTCAAGCGCATCCGCCCCGGCTTCCGCTACGAGCGCTCCCTGGAAGTGATCACCAAGGCCCGCCGGGCCGGGCTGGTGACCAAGTCCAACCTGATCCTGGGCATGGGCGAGGAGCCGGAGGAGGTGCTGGAGGCCATGCGCGACCTGCACGAGGCCGGCTGCGACCTGCTCACCGTCACCCAGTACCTCCGGCCCACCCCGCGCCACCACCCCGTGGAGCGCTGGGTCAAGCCCGAGGAGTTCGTGCAGTTCGCCAAGGACGCCGAGGCCATCGGCTTCGCCGGGGTCATGTCCGGGCCGCTGGTGCGCTCCTCCTACCGGGCCGGCCGCCTCTACAAGCAGGCCGTCGAGGCCCGCCAGAACGCCTGACGGCCCGCTTCCCCGAAGGCTCCGGCCGCCCCCTCCGAAAGGCTCCGCGTTCCGCGCGGGGCCTTTCCGCTGCCCGCCGTACCGCCGCGGTCACCGCCGAGGCCACCACCGAGATCTCCGCCGCCCGCGTTCACCTGCCCCCCGGCCTGGGCGACCGCCCGCCATCCCGCCTGCGCGGCCCTTTCCGTCTTCCCTCCCGCACGACTCTTCCCGCCTGTGCGGCCCTTTCCGGACACCCTCCGCGGAGCGGCGCGGGAAGGTCACATTTTCATTTCTTGACCCCGGGATTTGTATCCTTCTGAGCATGGCCAAGAAGCCCGAAGTCCCAGAGACCCCGGGGCGCGTCAAGCAGCTCCGCATGATCGCCAAGATCATCAAGCAGGCCAACCCGAAGGGTATGCCGATCGTCTACGCGTCGGCGCTCGGCACGCTCGTCCTGTGCGTGGTGATCGGCCTGGTCACGGGCTGGTGGCCGCTCTACGTCATCGGCGTGATGCTGGCCCTCACCGTCGGCCTGGTCGTGTTCGGCCAGCTCGCCCAGAAGGCGCAGTACTCCATGCTCCAGGGCCAGCCCGGCGCCGCCGCGGCGGTCCTGCAGGGCATGCGCGGCAACTGGGAGGTCACCCCGGCCGTCGCGGTCAACCGCGACCAGGACATCGTGCACCGCGTCGTCGGCTACCCGGGCATCGTCCTGGTCTCCGAGGGACCGGGCAACCGGGTGCAGAAGATGCTCGTCGCCGAGAAGAAGCGGGTCCAGCGGGTCGCGCTCGACGTGCCGGTCTACGACATCCAGTCCGGTGACGGCGAGGGCCAGATCCCGATCGGCAAGCTCCAGCGGCACCTGATGAAGCTGCCCCGCAACCTCAAGAAGCCCGCGGTCTACGAGATCAACAACCGGCTCAAGGCGCTGCCCCAGACGCTGCCGATGCCCAAGGGCCCGCTGCCGCGCGGCGCGAAGATGCCCCGCCCGAAGATGCGCTGATGTCCCCGGAAGGGGTCGAGCGCCGTCCGGTGGACGCCGCCGCCACCTCGCGGGCCAACCGCGGCTGGTGGGACGGCGCCGCGGACGAGTACCAGGCGGAGCACGGCCCGTTCCTGCGGGACGCCGGCTTCGTCTGGTGTCCGGAGGGCCTCGACGAGGCCGACGCCCGCCTGCTGGGCGACGTGGCGGGCCGGGACGTCCTGGAGATCGGCTGCGGCGCGGGCCAGTGCGGGAGGTGGCTGGCCGAGCAGGGTGCCCGGGTGGCCGCCTTCGACCTGTCCTTCCGCCAGCTCCAGCACTCCCGCCGGATCGACCTCGACCACGCCGCCGAGGGCGCTCCCGGCGGCGGCTCCGGCCGCGGCTCCGGCCGTGATCCCAGTGGTGATCCCGGCGGCCGGGCTCTGCCGGTGGTGCAGGCCGACGCCGAGGCGCTGCCCTTCGCCGACGAGTCGTTCGACCTGGCCTGCTCGGCGTACGGCGCGCTGCCGTTCGTGGCCGACGCGACGGCCGTGCTCGCCGAGACCCGGCGGGTGCTGCGGCCCGGCGGCCGTTTCGTCTTCTCGGTCAGCCATCCGGTCCGCTGGGCCTTCCCCGATGACCCCGGGCCCCGGGGGCTGACCGCCGACCGCTCCTACTTCGACCGCTCGCCGTACGTGGAGGTCGGTCCCGACGGGGAGCCGAGCTACGTGGAGCACCACCGGACGATGGCCGACTGGGTCGGCTGCGTCACGGCGGCGGGGCTGGTCCTGTCGGCGCTGACGGAGCCGGAGTGGCCGCCGGGCCACGACCGGGTCTGGGGCGGGTGGAGCCCGCTGCGCGGCCGCCACCTGCCCGGAACCGCGATCTTCACCTGCGTCCGGCCGCGCTGAGGGTCCGGCGCGGCTCCCGCTCACGGGCCATGCGGGCCGCCGATCACCCGCGGCGGCCACGCGCCGCGCGGGTCAGATCCGCACGACCACCGTGTTCGCCGCGCGGTCGTGCAGGCCCCGCTGGTCGCGGTCCCAGATCAGCGCGGGTACGGCCAGGCAGAGCAGCAGCGTGCGGATCGCGACGGCCGCCGGGCCGGGACGGCCGCCGTCGAGCGCGGCGACGCGGATACCGAGCAGGCGCATGCCGAAGGTCATGCCCGTGGTGCCCACCAGGAGCAGGGTCGTGCCCGCGAAGATCGCGAGCGGGATCCATCCTTGCTTGACGGGATCGACGCCCAAGAAGCCCTGGGCGATGGCCCAGGTGCAGATCAGCCAGTCGATCACGATGGCGCCGAGCCTGCGGCCGAATCCGGCGACCGCGCCGCCGCCCTCCTCGGGCAGTCCGAGCCGCTCTCCGGGGTAGCCCAGGTCGATTCCGGCGGACCTGACTCCGCCGAGCCACGTCTGGGTCCACCGGGGCTGCTGCCTGCTGCTCATGCCCTCAACGGTATCCGCCGCGGGGTCCGCCCCCGAACCCGACCGGACCGATTTCCCAGACACGACAAAAGCGTCCATTATGGTCGCCAGCATTCTCACTCACCACTTTCCGCCGGAGCACCCCCCAGTGTCAGACATGGACGACATCGACCGGCGCTTCCAGGAGCTCACCGCCCAGATCGACGAGGAGGAGCGCCGGAAGCGGAGCCGGGCCGTCGAGCGGGAGTGGGCGCACCTGCCCCGGTTCAGGCGCCGCCGCCGGCGGCGGATCATCGCGGCGTCCGCGGCCGCGGTCACCGCGGTCCTGGTGGCGGCCGCCGGGGTGCTCGTCACCTACCGCCCCGAGCTCCTGGAGTCCGCGCGCACCGTCCTGGCCGAGCGGCTCCCCGTCTTCGAGGAGGGCGCCACCGCGGTCCCGGAGGAGACGACGGCGCCGGAGGCGGAGCCGATGGTGCCCTCCCCCTTCGACGGCTCTCCGGCCGCCGACTACGCCGACGGTGCCAAGGGCCTGGTGATGCCGCCCGCCAAGGCCGTCGGCGGACTCGGCAAGAAGGACGTCGCCAAGGCCCTGGACCGGGTCCGCGCCCTGCTCAAGGCCTCCAATCTCGACCACCGCACCCTGATCGAGGGCGATCCCAAGCCGTTCGCCAGGCTGCTCCACCCCGAGGAGCGCAAGCGGTTCCTCAAGGGCATCGCCCGCGGGAAGCCGAAGAAGGGCGAGTTCAACACCAGGTACTGGCTGACGAGTTTCGCGCCGAAGAGCACCGAGCTCGCCACCGATGTGATCAAAGTCCACGGGAGGACGAAGCTCTCGTCCTTCAAGGAGAACGGGTTCTCCGGCGCGCGCGTCAAGGTGAACTACCTGTTCGTCTACGCCGTCCGCCGCCCCGGCCAGCCGCACACCACCATGCGGGTCATCGCCCACAACGTGGGGGAGGTCGACGTCTACCGGCACGGCGGCGAACTGGTGGTCTGGGTCCGCAACTGGAACTCCGACGGCGTCACGGGCGCCCGGTGCGACGCCGACGACGGCTTCGTCCACCCGTTCTACGAGGGCTCGCCCGAGGACGAGGAGGTCGCCAAGGCCACCGGCGCCCCGATCGACCCGTACGACCTGGACGACGGCAGCGCCGGAAAAGACGACGAGGACGGCGATGCGTGCTGGCTCGCGCGCAGGGCCTGAGGTGAAGACCGGGCAAAAGAGGCGTTGCTCCCACTCGATGACACCAGCCCTCCAGGTTAGCGTGGAGAGGGTTCCGCTTAACACGGGCGAAACAATCGAGACACGGGGCGGTAACGGCACGGGCCTACTTTCGGTCCGATAGCCCGTGCCCCTTGGGAGGTTCGCGTGTTCAACTCCGCCGACGACGTCCTGAAGTTCATCAAGGACGAAGGGGTGCAGTTCGTCGATGTCAGGTTCACCGACCTGCCCGGGACGACGCACCACTTCACCTTCCCCACGGAGAACTTCGGCTCCAGCGTCTTCACCGACGGCCTGATGTTCGACGGATCGTCGATCCGCGGCTTCCAGGCGATCCACGAGTCGGACATGCTGCTGCTGCCCGACCCGTCGACGGCGGTGCTGGACCCCTTCCGGCAGCACAAGACCCTCAACCTCAACTTCTTCGTGCACGACCCGCTGACGGGCGAGGCCTACAGCCGCGACCCGCGCAACGTGGCCCGCAAGGCCGAGGAGTACCTCCGCGGCACGGGCATCGCCGACACGGTCTACTTCGGGCCCGAGGCGGAGTTCTACATCTTCGACGACGTGCGCTTCGAGACCAGCGCGCACGCCAGCTACTACCACATCGACTCCATCGAGGGCGCCTGGAACACCGGCAAGGCCCAGGAGGGCGGCAACCTCGGCTACAAGCCGCGCTACAAGGGCGGCTACTTCCCGGTGCCGCCGATGGACCACTTCACCGACCTGCGCTCGGAGATGGTCCGCCGCCTCATCGACGCGGGCATCGACGTGGAGATGCAGCACCACGAGGTGGGCACCGCCGGCCAGGCCGAGATCGACTTCCGGTTCAACACGCTGCTCAAGGCCGCCGACACCCTGATGCTGTACAAGTACATCGTCAAGAGCACGGCCCTGGAGCACGGCCACACCGTCACCTTCATGCCCAAGCCGATCTTCGGTGACAACGGCTCGGGCATGCACTGCCACCAGTCGCTCTGGAAGGACGGCGAGCCGCTCTTCTACGACGAGGTCGG
This sequence comes from Planomonospora algeriensis, assembly GCF_977012225.1. NCBI lineage: Bacteria > Bacillati > Actinomycetota > Actinomycetes > Streptosporangiales > Streptosporangiaceae > Planomonospora > Planomonospora algeriensis. Next base: position 9,070 of record NZ_CDRNDK010000065.1, read on the forward strand.
CTACGCGGGCCTGTCCGACACCGCCCGCTACTACATCGGCGGCCTGCTCAAGCACGCCCCGTCGCTGCTGGCCTTCACCAACCCGACGGTGAACTCCTACCACCGGCTGGTCCCCGGCTACGAGGCCCCGGTCAACCTGGTCTACTCCCAGCGCAACCGCTCGGCGTGCATCCGCATCCCGATCACGGGCTCCAACCCGAAGGCCAAGCGCATCGAGTTCCGCGTGCCGGACCCGTCCTGCAACCCGTACTTCGCCTTCGCCGCCCAGCTGATGGCCGGCATCGACGGCATCCGCAACAAGATCGAGCCGGTCGAGCCGGTCGACAAGGACCTCTACGAGCTCCCGCCGGAGGAGGCCCGCAACATCCCGCAGGTACCCGGTTCGCTGCCGGAGGTGCTGGCCGCACTGGAGGCCGACCACGAGTACCTCCTGGAGGGCGGCGTCTTCACCCAGGACCTGATCGAGACCTGGATCTCCTACAAGCGCGAGAACGAGGTCGACCCGATCCGCCTGCGCCCGCACCCGCACGAGTTCGAGCTCTACTACGACGTCTGACCGGTCGCCCCGCGACGGCCGTTCGGCCGGGAGCGGCGCGGGCCGTGCCGCGAGTCGTGGAACCGGGAGCCCGCGGGAAGGTTTTCGACCTTCCCGCGGGCTTTCCGCATCCCGCGCCCGGGGACGGCCCCGGTGAGCCGGCGTGCCCGCCCGCTCCCCCGTACGGTCATCCGGTCACCTTGTCCAGGAAGGAGTGCAGGTTGGCCCGGGTGCGGACGGCCTTCTCCTCCGGGGTGAGGGACTCCTCGATGACGACCCCGCCCCCGCGGCCTGCTTCCTCCCCCGCGTGTAGAGCGAGCAGGCGAGGCCGGTGCAGAGGTACTGCCCGACCGAGTCGCCCTGGCGTCCGGCCTCGCCGGTCCGGCGCGCGGGCAAGGACGCGCTGGTGGCCTTCGCGAACGCCTACCGGGACTACGCCAAAGAGCACCCGGGCAGGTACGCCGCGATGCAGATCGAACTCGACTCGGAGGAGCTGGACATCGGCCCGGCGATCCGGCACGCGGAGATGACGAGGGCGATACTGCGCGGATACCGCCTGCCGGAGCCCGACCAGACGGATGCGGTGCGCATGCTGCACAGCACGTTCCACGGCTACGTCAGCCTGGAGATGGCGGGCGGGTTCCGCCGCACTCCCCGGGAGGTGGACGCCTCCTGGTCCAGGACCCTGGACGCCCTCGACGCCGTCCTGGGGAACTGGCCGTCCCCCTGACGCCCGAAGCCGCCCCCGGCGCGCCGTACCCGGGGTCGCGCCACCTGGGACGCCCGGGACGCAAGTGGTGTCCCAGCGCTTTGCAAGCGGTCATCGGTATTCATTGAGGGCACAGAACCGCACATCCAGGAGAAAAACGTGTTCCGCACCGTCGCCACCACCGCCGGCGTCATCGTCATCGCCCTGTCCTCGCTCGTCGCCTGCAGCGTGGACGACGAGGCGTGCGCCGCCTCGGCCGGCACCACGGCGACCGTCCAGTTCGTCCAGGCCTCCGCCGGTTTCTCGGCGGACCGGAAGCCGAAGCCGAAGAAGACGAAGAAGGTCGACATCGACGTCGACATCGACGACTGCGACTGAGTCACGCCGGTCACCGATCCCCACGGCGCGCGGCCGGCGCGCTCGCGCGGAATGGCGGGCCGTCCGACAGAATGAATCTTGACTTATCCCGATAGGACAGGATTCGCCAGGATGACCGAGGCCTCCGGGAGGGCTCCCAGGCGGCGCCGGTGGCCGGCGGCCGCTGTCATGCTCGCCGTGCCCCTGCCGTTCGCGAGCGCCTCGGTCCCGGTACGGCCTCCCGTCCCGCCGGACCGGCTGGTCGCCGTCGCCCGCGCGATCCAGGCGGGGCACGCCCGGCCGGGCTGGGAGGGCGGCCCGATCCCCTACTCCTGGGGCGGAGGTCACGGCGAGCGGCCCGGCCCCTCCCTGGGGACGTGCCGGGGCTACCGGGGATCGATCAGGCCGTGCCCGGCCACCAGGACCCGCGGCCTCGACTGCTCCGGCCTGGCCCGATGGGTCTACCACCTGGCCTACGGCCGGGACGTCCTGGGCCCCGGGAACACCGACGACCACCTCCGGCGGCTCACCAGGGTCCCGGCCGCGCAGGCCCGCCCCGGCGATCTCGTCTTCTACGGCGAGGTGAGCGGACGCAGAGTGCGGACCCACCATGTCGGGATCTACCTCGGCCAGGGCATGATGATCAATGCGCTGAGAACCGGCACCGAGGTCCGCACCGATCCCATCACCCGGATCGAGGACTTCGCCGGATACTTCCGCCACCTTTGACCACCGGCCGACCCAGAGGAGAGACATGCGCCTGGGCGTGATGTTCGAACGCGACCTTCCCCCCGAGTTCCTCGTCCCCTTCGCCCGCAGCCTGGACGACACCGAGGTCGAGGACCTGTGGGTGGTGGAGGACCTGGGCTGGACCGGGTCGATCTCGTCGGCGGCCACCGCGCTCGCCGTCACCGAGCGGCTCCGCGTCGGCATCGGGATCACTCCCGCCCCGCTGCGCAATCCGGCCCTGCTGGCCATGGAGCTCGGCAACCTGGCCCGCCTGCACCCCCACCGCCTGGCCGCCGGGATCGGGCACGGCGTCCAGGACTGGATGCGCCGGGTGGGCGCCCTCGCGCCGTCGCCTCTGGCCCTGCTGGAGGAGACCGTCGTGGCCGTGCGGGCGCTCCTGCGCGGGGAGACGGTCACCGTCGAAGGCCGGGCCGTACGGCTCGACGGGGTGAGCCTGGTGCACCCGCCCGCCGTGCCGCCGCCGGTGCTGGCCGGGGTGGTGCGGCCCCGATCGCTGGAGCTGTCCGGCCGGGTGGCGCAGGGCACGATCCTGCCCGAGGGGTTCGGCCCCGAGCGGGTCGGGGAGGCCCGCAAGCTGATCGCCGCGGGCGGCGGGAAGGAGGACCACGAGCTGGTGGTCTTCGTCCACCTGTACGTCGGCGACGACCCGGGGCAGGTCCGTGAGGCCGTACGGCCCGCCGCGGCGGAGCAGGCGGGTTTCCTGGGCGTCGCACCGGAGGACGTGCCGATGGCGGCGGGCTCCGCCGGGGAGGCGGCCGACGTCGTGCGGTCGCTGTGGGAGGCCGGCGCCGACACCGTGGTGCTCCGCCCGGTCGGTCCCGGGCCGCTGGAGCACGTCGACCGGGTCCTCGCCGCCCTGCGTTAGCCGTACTCCCTGGTGCCGGGCGGCACCGCTACGAGCGGTGCCGGAAGCCGGTGAGGCGACGCAGCACGTCCCACCAGAAGGGGGCGCCGAACAGCAGGGCGATCATGGTGAGGACGTAGCCGGGCCAGTGGCCGGGGGTGACGAGGCGGTCCCACCAGACGGCGCCGTTCCAGTTGAAGGACGGATCGCCGCCGTCCGGCGGGAGGGAGACGCTCACGATGGAGTGGTCGAAGATCTTGACGAGGGCCGGCGAGCTGAAGGACTCGGTCACGCAGCCGAGGGCGTCGGCCGAGACCGTGGGGTCGCATCGCTCCCGCAGGCCGGCGAGCGCCTCCTGGCCGCCCTCCGCCACGGCCGCCACCGCGGCCCGGTAGGCGTTGTCGCGCAGCAGCGTCTTGCCGTACTCCAGCGCGTCCATGCCCAGCAGCAGGGTCAGCGCCGCCCCGAGCGCGAACACCACCCACTTGACGTAGCGGCGGTACAGCGTGGACAGGCGCTGCATCTCGCCGTCGAACCAGTTCTCGACGCCCTTGCGGAACTTGCCCAGGTCGCGCTGGGCGCCCTCCCAGACGCCCTTGAGGTGCCCGGCCAGCGGGCTGCCGACGGCCTCCAGCTTGGTCAGCAGGCCGTCCACCCCGTCCTCCTCGGCGGAGACCAGCTCCATGACCGCGCCGGAGAAGCGCTCGGGCGGGATGTCGGCGATGGTGGTCCGGGCCCCCTTGGGGTGGTCGATCTCCTGCAGCCGCCGGTAGAGCCGCTCGGTCATGTCGACGTCGGGGGCGGGCTCCTCGGCCGCCAGCACGGCGGTGGGGTCGACGGGCATCGGCGCGACCACGGCGGGGGCGGGGTCGGGGCTGTGCGCGGGCCGCGGATCGTTCTTGGAGAAGGGCAGCTTGGCGAAGACGTCAGCGATCTTGGACGGGATCCACGACGTCCCGTCGGCGGAGCCTCCGTCCATGGTGTCGCGGAGGTAGGCCCACAGGAACTTGCTCCGGATCCCGAGCAGCCGGACGAAGGCCTCGTTTACCCCGCTCACCAGGAGCGAGAGCAGCAGGAAGGCCAGCACCAGCCCGATGGCCAGGTCGACGTAGACCGATATCACAAGAGATCACCCGCACCGTTACTACACGCATGGCACGGTCGGCGCAAGGAGACTCTCCAATCCCGGTAAAAACCCGTCCCCGCGACGACCGGTTCCCGAGGCGGCCGCTGGTGGGGCGATCAGCTCTCGTAGAAGACGCGCTCCACGACCTGGCGGGCCCGCCGGGTGACGCGGCGGTAGTCGTCCAGGAAGTCCTCGCTGGCTTCCGGCGGGTAGCCGAGCGCCCGGGACAGGAGCGTGCGCTCACGCACATCCGCGGGGATGGAGTCGGCGGCGCGGCCCCGGACCAGCATGATCGCGTCGCGGATGCGGGAGGCGAACCGCCAGGCCTCGGCCAGCACGGCCTCGTCCTCGGCGGACAGCAGCCCTTCGGCGACCGCCGCGCGCAGCGCCTCCAGGGTGCGGGTGGTCCGCAGCGACGGCAGCCGCCCGGCGTGGCGGAGCTGGAGGAGCTGGGCCACCCACTCCACGTCCGAGAGCCCGCCCCGGCCGAGCTTGGTGTGCAGGGCGGGGTCGGCCCCGCGCGGCAGCCGCTCGGCCTCCATCCGCGCCTTCAGCCTGCGGATCTCCCGTACGGCCTCGTCGGGCACGCCGCCGGCCGGGTAGCGCAGCGGGTCGGCCAGCGCCAGGAACTCCCCGCCCAGGTCCGCGTCCCCGGCGCAGAAGCGGGCCCGCAGCAGCGCCTGGGACTCCCACGGGGCCGACCAGCGCGCGTAGTAGGCGGCGTAGGAGGCCAGCGTGCGGACCAGCGGCCCGGCCTTGCCCTCGGGGCGCAGCCCGGCGTCGACGAGCAGCGGCGGGTCGGGGGCGGGCAGCGCCAGCAGGCGGCGCAGCTCGTTGGCCACCGCGTGGGCGGCGTCCGCGGCCTCCTTCTCTGCCGTGCCGGGCAGCGGCGCGTGCACGAACATCACGTCGGCGTCACTGCCGTAGGAGCACTCCAGCCCGCCCAGGCGGCCCATGGCGATCACCGCGAACCTGGTGCCCAGCGGGGTCCGCCGCTCCATCTCGATCTTGCCGATCGCGGCGTCCAGCGCTGCCTGGACCGTCACGTCGTTGAGCGCCGACAGCGCCTGCCCGACCTGCTCGACGTCGAGGCGCCCGGCCAGGTCCGCCACCGCGGTGCGCAGCAGCTCCCGGCGGCGCAGGGCCGCGCCGCGACGACCCGGTCTCGGCGTCCCCGGGGTAGCGGCCGACCGTGGCCCGGGCCTCCGCCAGCAGCGCCGCGCGGGCCGGGGGTCCAGCTGGCTGTCGGAGCCGAGCACCGCGACGGCCTCGGGGGCGTGCAGCAGCAGCCCGGTGACGTACCGGCTGGTGCCCAGGAGCCGCGCCAGCCGTTCGGCCACCGCGGTCTCGTCGCGCAGCAGCCGGAGGTACCACGGGGTGGTGCCCAGCCGGTCGGAGATCTGGCGGAAACCGAGCAGGCCCGCGTCGGGGTCGGGGGAGTCGGCGAACCAGCCGAGCAGGACCGGCAGCAGCGTCCGCTGGATCGCCGCCCTCCGGGAGACCCCGCTGGTCAGCGCGCTGATGTGGCGCAGCGCCCCGGCGGGGTCGGTGTAGCCGAGCGCCTCCAGCCGGGCCTGCGCGGCGGCGGCGGACAGGCGCGCCTCGGACTCGGGCAGCCGGGCCACGGCCGCCAGCAGCGGCCGGTAGAACAGCTTCTCGTGCAGGCGGCGGACCTGGTTCGCGTGCCGCCTCCACCGGGTGGTGAACTCCCCCACCGGGTCGGCGCTCATGCCCAGCCCCCGCCCGAGCCGCCGCAGGTCGGCCTCGGACTCGGGCACCACGTGCGTACGGCGGAGCCGGTGGAGCTGGAGCAGGTGCTCGACCTGGCGCAGGAACGTGTACGCCTCGGCGAGCGCCCTGGCGTCCTCCCGTCCGACGTAGCCGCCCCGGGACAGGGCCGCCAGCGCGGAGAGCGTGGCGCGGCGGCGCAGCAGCGGGTCGGAGCGGCCGTGCACGAGCTGGAGGAGCTGGACGGCGAACTCGATGTCGCGCAGGCCGCCGGGGCCGAGCTTGATCTGCCGCTCGGCCTCCTCGGCGCGGACGTGGGCCTCCACCCGGCGGCGCATCGCCTGCACGTCCTCGACGAACCCCTCCCGGGCGGCGGCCTGCCAGACCAGCTCGTCGACGGTGTCGGCGTAGCGGCCGCCGAGCTCCGGGTCTCCCGCGACCGGGCGGGCCTTCAGCAGCGCCTGGAACTCCCAGGTCTTGGCCCAGCGCCGGTAGTAGGCCCGGTGGCTGGCCAGAGTCCGCACCAGCGGTCCCGCCTTGCCCTCGGGGCGCAGCGCGGCGTCCACCTCCCACAGGGAGCCTTCGGGGGTGGCGGTCGAGCAGGCGCGCATCATCCCCTGCGCCAGGCGGGTGGCGAGCCGGACGGCATCCGTCTCGTCCATCCCCTCGCCGGGCTCGGCAACGAAGATCACGTCGACGTCGCTGATGTAGTTGAGCTCCCGGGCGCCGCACTTGCCCATGCCGATGACGGCCAGCCGTACCCCGTCGCACTCGGGGTGCTGGGAGCGGGCCACGGCGAGCCCCGCCTCCAGCGCGGCGCCGGCCAGGGCGGACAGCTCGGCGGTGACCTCGGCGAGCGTCATCTCCCCGGCCAGGTCGCGCGCGGCCAGGTGGAGCAGGCGGCCACGGTAGGCGACGCGCAGCGCGGACAGGACCTCCGTGCCGGAGCCTGCGGCGCGCGGTTCGGCCTCCTCGGGGTCGGCCCCGACCGCCGAGAGCAGCCCGGCGCGGAGTGCGCCGGTGGACGGCCGGGCCGCGGCCGGCTCGCCTTCGAGCAGCCGCCGGTGCTCCGGGTGCCGGACGACGTGGTCCCCCAGGGCGGCGCTGACGCCGAAGACGCGCAGCAGCCCGGCCCGCAGGCCGGGGTCGTCGCGGAGCTCTCCGAGGATGCCCGGCTCCCGCTCGGCCAGCCGGTTGAGCGAGGTGAGCGCCAGGTCGGGATCGGCGGCGGCGACCAGGGAGTCCAGCAGGCCGAGGTCCCCGGCCGCCTCGGGGCCCAGCTCGCCGAGGAGGCGCTCGGCCCTGGCCCCGTCGACGAAACCGAGCCGGGCCAGTCGTCCGGCGGTCGTCTGGATCCGGGGCACGGTGTCCACCGCCCCTCCCTCGTCTCCGGTCACGGCACAGCTGACGTCCCCCCATCTTCGCACCAGGGGGTCGCAGGCACACGCCGCGCCGCCGGGATCGCCTGACCGCCGGGGCCGCGGAGGCGGGGCGGGGCGGGGCGGCGGGTTCTCCGTGCCGGAGGGCGATTCGCGCGGCGGAAGTTGTCACGCCGCCGACAACCCCGCCCGGCGGGTGCGCCCGGGGACCCGGCCGTGCCGCGTCCCCGGGCGCGCCCGGACATCCTCCTCGTCCCCGTCCGCCGTACGGCCTGCGGACGGGTCTTTCCGTACGGCCTGCCGTACGGCGGTGCTCAGGCCGGCGCGATCCAGGTCGCCTTGGCGGCGGCCACCAGGGTGCCGTCCACCTCGTAGACCGCGCTCTCGCCGAAGAGCTTGCGGCCCTCGCGGCCGGTGGCTCGGGCGACCACGGAGTAGGCGCCGCCGGGGTAGACGCGGCGGTGGACCCGTGCGGTCAGGCGGCCGAGCAGTGCGAACTCGCCGGGTGCGAAGTGGGTCCAGCCGGTGGCGCAGTCGAGCGCGGACCAGATGACCGCGTCGGGGACGATGCCGTCCTCGTCGGTGACGGTCATCGGCACGCGCCAGCCGGCCGCGACCAGATCGGTGCCCTCCACCGGCCCGGGGAAGATCCGCAGACCGTCGCCGGGGGCGCGCAGGCCGCAGACGAAGCAGCCGGGGAAGGCGTGCCCGGCGAGGCCCGGGAAGCCGCGCTCGGCGTGGGCCGCGTCGGGGAAGGGCACGAACGCCGGGGCCTCGAGCGGCTCGGCGACGTCGATCGCCTCCACGAGGAGCTCGTCATCCCGGGTGAGGGTGGCGGTGTTGGCGAGCTGGCGCAGGTCCAGCGGGGTCTCCAGCGGGGTGGGCGCGTGCAGCGTCACCTCGACGGCCGAGTCGTGCCGGGCGCCGTTCAGCGCCTCGGAGACCGTGCCCGCGATCCATCCGCCGTTCGCGGTGCCCTCGGGTCCGCGGAAACGCGCCGGAACGGTCACCACGGTCTGCAGACCGGCAGCCGTCGTCATGCCTTACCTCCCTGTCGCCATATATGGCGATTAAGTCTCAAGTTTTAACAGGAAAAGGACCAACCGATTTTACCAAAGTGGTTGCGTGTACAGCCAACCAGGGGTCGCCGACACCGCCGCGAGTCATCCGCGACGGAGGTATGACGCCGCTGGGAACACCCTGGAGCACACGTCTCAGCAGGCATTTTCGCACCCGAGGATTCCATGACCGTCCACGGCGCGCACACTGCCCTCCCGCCACGGGACGAATCCTCATGGAATGCACGCATAACGCCCATAGCGCCTCCGGCAGGACACCCCGGAGGCCCCCTGAGGCCTCCGCCTCGGCGGCCGCCGCCCTGGTTCCTCCGTCGAACGGGCCGCCTCAGCCCCGGACCGGCAGACCGAGCAGCAGGTCACGTGAGGAGGGCCGGGCCTCGGGGTCCTTGTCCAGCGCGGCGGCGACCAGCGACCGCAGGGGCTCGGGCAGCACGTCCGTCGACGGCTCGCCGGTGAGGACCCGATGCAGGATCGCGCCCACGCTGCCGGCCTCGAACGGGCTGCGCCCCGTCGCCGCGAACAGCACCACCGCGCCCCAGGCGAACACGTCGGCGGCGGGCCCGACCCGGGCCGCGGTCAGCACCTCCGGGGCCGTGTACGACGGGGAGCCGACCACCCGGGCGGGGAAGATGAGCGACGTCACCTTCGTCCGGGCGATGCCGAAGTCGACGACACGGGGGCCGTCGGGGCCGAGCAGCACGTCGTCCGGCTTGAGGTCGCGGTGGACGACGCCGGCCTCGTGGATGGCGGCCAGGGCGGTCGCGATCGCGGCGGCGAGCCGGGTCAACCGGTCCCCGGTCAGCACCCCGCCCGTCCGCACGGCGTCACGCAGGCTGGGGCCGTCGACGTACTCACTGACGATGTACGGCTCCGGCCCGTCCTTCTCCACCGCGATCAGCCGTGCGGTGCAGCACGAGGCGACCCGCTGCGCCGCGCTCACCTCCCCGGCGAAGCGCGCCCGCAGCACCGGGTCGGCCGCCATGCCGTCGTGCAGCACCTTGACGGCGACCCGGCCGCCCGCCTCGTCGTAGGCCTCGTAGACGACCCCCCGGCCTCCGGCCCCGAGCCTCGCGGCCAGCCGGTAGCCGCCCAGCCGCTCCGGATCCCCCGGCGCCAGCCCCGTCCGCCCCACCCGCGCACCTCCGTGACGTGTCCCAGCTGTCTTGGACGCACCGGACTGCGCGATTGTTCGGGATCGCGGATCCGCGTCTCCCGGCGGTCGTGGTGATCGACGCCATCCGCGGGTTCGCCCGTACGGGATCCCGCCGGCCGGCGTCGGCCGCTCTCCGCCACCGGATGGCCGGCCGGCGACCGGGGCCGGTCGCCGGGGAGGGCTCATCGGCGGCGCGGGTCAGAGCACCGGCAGGTAGCGGCCCAGCTCGAACTCGGTGACCTGGCGGCGGTAGTCGTTCCACTCGGCGCGCTTGTTGCGCAGGAAGTAGTCGAAGACGTGCTCGCCGAGGGTCTCGGCGACCAGTTCGCTGCGCTCCATGACGGCGATGGCCTCGTCCAGCGACTGCGGGAGCGGCGCGATGCCCAGGGCCCGGCGCTCGGCACTGGTCAGCGCCCAGACGTCGTCCTCGGCGCCCGGCGGCATCTCGTAGCCCTCCTCGATGCCCTTCAGCCCTGCCGCGAGGATCAGCGCGAAGGCCAGGTAGGGGTTGCAGGCCGAGTCGAGAGAGCGGAACTCGATGCGGGTGGAGCCGCTCTTGTGCGGCTTGTACATCGGCACCCGTACCAGGGCCGAGCGGTTGTTGTGGCCCCAGGAGATGTAGCTGGGGGCCTCGCCGCCCTGCCCGGCGATGGCCTCGGCCCCGCCCCAGAGCCGCTTGTAGGAGTTGACCCACTGGTTGCAGACCGCGGTGATCTCCGCGGCGTGGGTGAGCAGTCCGCCGATGAAGGAGCGGCCGATCTTGGAGAGCTGGTAGTCGGCGCCGGGCTCGTAGAAGGCGTTGCGGTCGCCCTCGAACAGCGACATGTGGGTGTGCATGCCGGAGCCGGGGTGCTCGGTGAAGGGCTTGGGCATGAAGCTCGCCCAGATGCCCTGCTCCAGCGCGACCTCCTTCATCACCAGCCGGAAGGTCATGATGTTGTCCGCGGTGGTGAGCGCGTCGGCGTAGCGCAGGTCGATCTCCTGCTGGCCGGGGGCGCCCTCGTGGTGGCTGAACTCCACCGAGATGCCCATCGACTCCAGCATCATGATCGCGTTGCGCCGGAAGTCGTGGCCGGAGCTGTGCGGGGTGTGGTCGAAGTAGCCGCCCTCGTCGATCGGCTCCGGGCGCATGCCGCGCTCGGGCCGGTTCTTCAGCAGGAAGAACTCGACCTCGGGGTGGGTGTAGAAGCTGAAGCCCATGTCCGAGGCCTTGGCCAGGGTCCGCTTGAGCACCCAGCGCGGGTCGGCGTGCGAGGGGGAGCCGTCCGGCATGAGGATGTCGCAGAACATCCGGGCCGCGGCCGGGTTCTCGCTGCGCCACGGCAGGATCTGGAAGGTGGAGGGGTCGGGCTTGGCCAGCATGTCCGACTCGTAGACCCGGGCGAACCCCTCGATCGCCGAGCCGTCGAACCCGATGCCCTCGGCGAAGGCCCCTTCGAGCTCGGCCGGGGCGATGGCCACCGACTTGAGGAACCCGAGCACGTCGGTGAACCACAGCCGGATGAACCGGATGTCGCGCTCCTCGAGAGTGCGGAGGACGAACTCCTGCTGGCGGTCCAATGCTTTCCTCCATCAGATCTAGCGAGAGGGCTGCCGGGTTCAACCGGCAGGGGAATCGCTTCCCTGTTACAGTCTTTTTGCTTGAAACGGGCAGGGCTTGTCCGTCGCCTACCTCAGCAGAGGAAAGCGAGAAGCCGCTCCCTTCAGGGAGCGGAGGAGTCACTGCCGACGTGGTGCGACACTCCTGGTCGCCTACCAGTCTGCCCGCTGCGTGTTTCGCACACGTTACGAGGAATCACGGTGGCGTGCGGCATCGGGGCCGTCCGCGGCGCCGCTCCGCCCGCCTCCGTCCTCGTCGGTGCTCCTCGGTCCTCCGCCGGGCATTCACCTGCGTTCTTCCCGTCGCGCCTCCACGGAATTCGCGTGACCGCCTCACTACAGTGAGCGATCGGGAAAAGACGTGATGTTCCGCTTCGGGGGGAAGACGATGATGCGCACCGAACTCCGCACCCCGCCCCGCACGGCCGCGCTGCTGGCCCCGCTCACCGAGCGGCTCGCGGCGATGTCGGCGCCGTGCCCCATGCATCCGTCGGTCCACCGGATCGAGGCCGCGCTCATCGAGTGGTCCCGCCTGACCGGCCTGGAGGTCGACCGGGCGGCGGCCTGCACCGCGTGGCCGGGCGGGCCTTCGCCCGGTGCGACACCGGTGCGGCCACCCTGTTCGCGCGCTGGCTGGCCTGGGCGCGCCGGTTCCGCGAGGAGTCCGGCGCCTACGCCGGGGTGCTCATGGTGGCCGAGGGCGCCGAGCCGGGACCGCGGCCGGTGGAGCGGGCCTTCGCCGGGCTGTGGCGCGAGTCCGCCGCGGGCATGGGCCCGGAGTGGCGGGAGCGCTTCCTGGCGGGGCTGACCGCCCAGCGGGCCGCCT
>NZ_CDRNDK010000066.1:0-21069 GCF_977012225.1 Planomonospora algeriensis
CCGCCGGCCGGTGCGCGGCGACGCCGCGCCGCCGGTCCGCCCGGTCACGCCTGCCCCACCGTCTGGCGCTGCCGGCCGAGGCCGTCGATCTCCAGCTCCATGACCTGGCCCGCGCGCAGGTACGGCGTGCCGGGCAGGCCGAGCGCGACCCCGGCGGGGGTGCCGGTGTTGATGACGTCGCCGGGCTCCAGGACCATGAACCGGCTGAGGTAGCGGACGATCTCCGCCACCGGGAAGACCATGTTCTTGGTGGTGCCGTCCTGGCGCGGCTCACCGTCCACCCACAGGCGCAGGCCGAGGTCCTGCGGGTCGCCGACCTCGTCGGCGGTGACCAGCCAGGGGCCGAGCGGGTTGAAGGTCTCGCAGGACTTGCCCTTGTCCCACTGGCCGCCGCGCTCCAGCTGGAACTCGCGCTCGGACACGTCGTTGGAGACCGCGTAGCCCGCGACCGCCGCCAGCGCCTCCTCGTGCGTCTCCAGGTAGCGGGCCGTCCGGCCGATGACGACGGCCAGCTCGACCTCCCAGTCGGTCTTCACGCTGCCGCGCGGGATGAGGACCTCGTCGTACGGCCCGACCACCGTGTTGGGGGCCTTCATGAAGACGACCGGCTCGGCGGGGGGGCGTCGCGCCGGTCTCCTCGGCGTGGTCGCGGTAGTTGAGGCCGATGCACACGATCTTGCCCGGCCGGGCGACCGGCGGGCCGATCCGCAGCCCGGCGGCCTCGATGACGGGCAGTCCGCCGCCCTCCAGGGCCTGGCGGACCCGCGCCACCCCGCCGGAGGCGAAGAAGGACCCGTCGATCTCCTCCGGGATCGCCCGGAGGTCTCCGGCCCCGTCCACGACGGCCGCCCGCTCCTGGCCCACGGGTCCCACTCGCAGCAGCTTCACACCGCATCCTTCGCTCATACATCGGATGTATCGAGCGTGATGCTGATCCATTACCGGGCCCGTGTCAAGACTTCCCGAGAACACATCCGATCTGTATGGAGGCGCGACCGGACCCCGCGACGGGTCCGAGGAGGGACACCCTGCATGCCCGCCCTTGACTCTCCCCCCGGCCCGTAATAGAACACGTTTCAGAAACGCGTTCGACCAAGTGATCGATCAGTGATCCACCGGATGCACCGCCGACCGGGGCGCGGCCGGGCCGCGTCGCGGTGCCGCGCGGGACATCGGGAAAGCCGCCCGTACGGTCCGCATGGGAGAGCAATGGACATCAACGTCATCGACCAGGACTCCTACGCGGAGCACGGGCCTCCCCACGAGCAGCTCGCCTGGTTGCGCGCCAACGACCCCGTCCACTGGCACCCCGACCCCGAAGGCCCCGGCTTCTGGGCGGTGACCCGGCACGCCGACGTGGTCCACGTCTCCCGCCGCTCCGACCTGTTCTCCTCCCACCGCAAGCTCGCGCTGATCAACGAGATGCCCGAGGCCGAGCGCGAGATGCAGCGGATGATGATGCTCAACCAGGACCCCCCTGAGCACACCCGGCGGCGCTCCCTGGTCAACCGCGGCTTCACCCCCCGGGCCATCGGCCGGCTGGAGGAGCACATCCGCGACATCTGCCACGACCTGGTGGACGAGGCCAGGGGCCGCAACTCGGTCGACTTCGTCCGGGACATCGCCGCCCCGCTCCCGCTGTACGTGATCTGCGAGCTGCTCGGCGCCCCCGTCGAGGACCGCGACAAGCTCTTCAACTGGTCCAACCGGATGATCGGCGCCGAGGATCCGGACTACGCCGCCGACCCGGCCGAGGGCCAGGCCGCCGCCATGGAGGTCTACGCCTACGCCAACGCCCTGGCCGCCCAGCGGCGCGCGGAGCCGCGCGACGACATCATCACCAAGCTCCTGCAGCCCGCCGAGAACGGCGAGGCGCTCGACGAGAACGAGTTCGACCTGTTCGTGCTGCTCCTGGTGGTCGCGGGCAACGAGACGACCCGCAACGCCGCCTCCGGCGGCATGCTGGCGCTCTTCGAGCACCCCGAGCAGTGGGCCCGCCTGGTGGCCGAGCCCGCGCTCGCCCCCACCGCGGCCGACGAGATCGTCCGCTGGGTCTCCCCGGTCAACCTCTTCCGCCGTACGGCGACCGCCGACACGGTCATCGGGGACCGGCAGGTCCGCGAGAACGACAAGGTCGTGGTCTTCTACGCCTCGGCCAACCGGGACGAGTCCATGTTCGACTCCCCCGGCGTCTTCGACATCGGCCGCGACCCCAACCCGCACATCGGCTTCGGCGGCGGCGGGGCCCACTTCTGCCTCGGCAACCACCTCGCCAAGCTGGAGCTCCGGGTCCTGTTCGAGGTGCTGGCCGAGCGGCTGCCGAAGATCTCCCAGACCGGCCCGGCCCGCCGCCTGCGCTCCAACTTCATCAACGGCATCAAGGAGCTCCCGGTCGACCTCGCCTGACGGGGTCCCGCTCCGGCCGGTGGGGTCCGGTCTCATCTGACGGTCCCCGGCCCGGCCGGCGCAGTCCGGTCTCATCTGACGAGCAGGGACTTCGCCCGGTCGAGGCAGGCGGACGGCAGGCCGTGCAGGGCTGCGGCGGCCTCGGGGTCGGCGATGGGGGGCAGCGCGGCGACGGCGTCCGCCGCCAGGCCGCGGCAGTACTCGATCGTCTCCCCCGCCATGGAGCTCGCCCTGAGCCGGGCCAGGACGTGTCCGATCTCGTCCTCGGTCAGCCGCCGCCCCAGGAACGGGCGCAGCTCGGCGCACTCCCCCGCACGGCCGTGAGCAGCGGCAGGGTGTAGACGCCCTGCCGCAGGTCGTTGCCGGCGGGCTTGCCGAGCAGCTCCGTCGTGGAACCCAGGTCCAGCAGGTCGTCCAGGATCTGGAACATCATGCCGAACCGCTCGCCGTACTCCGCCAGGGCCTGCCCGTCCGGATGCGCGACCAGGCAGCTCGCCCGGAACAGGGAGGCGGTCTTGCGGCGGACGGAGCACAGGGCGCTCTCGGGGGTGCGGTCGGCGTCGAAGAGCTCGGCCGCCTCCTGGAACTGCCCCTCGGCCAGCTCGACGACGGTGGCGGCCAGCGTCTCGGCCACCGGCTTGGAGAGCGAGGAGAGCGCGGTCAGCGCGGCCCTGGCCAGCATGAAGTCGCCCACCATCAGCGCCCGGGCGTCGCCCAGCTCGGCGTTGAGGGTCCGCACGCCGCGGCGCTCGGCCGCCCCGTCCATCAGGTCGTCGTGGACCAGTGACCCCGCGTGGACGAGCTCCACGCACGCCGCCGCGGTCACCGTCCGCCTGTCGATCCGCCCGCCCAGGGCGAGCGCCGCCGCCAGGGTCAGCGCGGGCCGCAGCCGCTTGCCCCCGGCCCCGGTGATCCGGGTGACCGCGCGGCTGACGGACGGCAGCCGGGACGAGGCGCTCAGGCTCCGCAGGCGCTTCTCCACTCGCCGGAGCCCGGCGGAGACGGCCGGACCGGTGAGGACCTCCTCCGGACCCGCGGGACGCGTGACATGGACGGGCACGATGACCTCCTCGTGGCGGAACCCCTCCTGCGGGGATCACCCGCCACGCTGCCCGAACCCCCCTGAGGAGACGCTGAGCCCGGCTGAGCCGGAGCTGAGGACCGCTGAGACCCCTCTCAGCGGGTACCTCTGGCCAGCCGGGCGTCGTTCACACCGGGAAAGCCGCGAACCACACCGGGCCTGAGGCGCGATCAGCGGACCGAGTCCATCGCACTAGAGAAGTTCCGCCGATCCGCCACCTTCAAAGCGCACCATATTTAGAATATTATTAACTACGGTGACCGCCCTGAGGAGACCACAGTGGACGAGTGGGAGATCTTCTTCACCGATGAGGTGGGAGAATTCCTCGACACCCTCAGCGAGACCGACCACGCTTCCCACAAGCCGGTCAACCAAGCGATCTTGATATTGGAACGCAATGGCCCGGCAGAGGGTCGTCCGCTCGTGGACACCGTCACAGGTTCCACGATTCCCAACATGAAGGAGCTGAGGCCGGGTTCCACCGGCCGTAGCGAGATCCGCATCCTGTTCGTCTTCGATCCCTGGAGAGCGGCAATCTTGCTGGTGGCCGGCGACAAGGCGGGTAACCGGCAACGCTGGTACCGGACGGCGATCCCGCGAGCCGAACGGCTGTACGACCTCTACCTGGTGGAGCGACAGAAGGAGATGGGCCGATGAGCAACTACCGCAGATGGCGCGAGAGCGGCCATCTGGAGCAGGCGATCGAAACCGCAGGCGGCCCGGAGCGGTTCGAGACCGAAGTGCAGCAGCTGCGCGCCCAGGCACAAGGCTGGCGGCTGAACGAGATGCGCAAGCGCCGAGGTCTCACCCAAGCCCAGGTCGCCGATCGCATGGGCATCTCCGTGGCCCGGGTGTCCCAGATCGAGAAGGGCGACGTGTCGACCCGCGAGGTACTCGACCGCTATGTCGCCGCCCTCGGCGGCACGCTTAAGCTGATCGCCGATTTCGGCGACGAGCAGCTCAAGGTCAGCTGACCGCTCACGGGTCACCTGCCGTGACCAGGGCGGCTCCGCCTCCATAGGGCAGGGCGATGATCCTGGCGCGGAAGCCCGGCGCCCGCTCGCATATGCGACGGCGGCACGAGGGCGGATCGCCAGGTGCCCGGCCATCGGCAACGCCGATCAGCGCGCTCCGTGGGAAGGCGCCCGCCATTCGAAAGCCGGGCGGCGCTCAGGGCCAAGAGGAGTCCTGGTCGGGGTCGCCGCCCTCGGACAGGAGTTTGACGTCGGCCTCGACCATCATGGCGACCAGCTCCTCGAAGGAGACCGAGGGCTCCCAGCCGAGCTGGACGCGGGCCTTCTTCGGGTCGGCGCAGAGCAGGTCGACCTCGGCCGGGCGGTGCAGGGCCTGGTCGCAGACCACGTAGCGCTCCCAGTCGAGGCCCGCGGCGGAGAACGCGGCCTCCACCAGCTCGCGCACCGACTGAGTCCGGCCGGTGCCGATGACGTAGTCCTCGGGCGTCCCGGCCTGGAGCATCAGGTGCATCGCCCGGACGTAGTCGCCGGCGTAGCCCCAGTCGCGGCGGGCCTCCAGGTTGCCCAGGCGGAGCTCGGAGGCCAGGCCCAGCTTGATGCGGGCCACGCCGAGGGAGACCTTGCGGGTGACGAACTCGGCGCCGCGGCGCGGCGACTCGTGGTTGAACAGGATGCCGCTGACCGCGAACATCCCGTAGGACTCGCGGTAGTTCTGGGTCAGGAAGTGGCCGTAGGCCTTGGCCACGCCGTACGGCGAGCGGGGGTGGAAGGGGGTGGTCTCCGCCTGCGGGGTCTCCCGGACCTGCCCGAACATCTCCGAGGACGACGCCTGGTAGAACCGGATCTGACCGGAGCCGTTGGCGGTCCGCGAGGAGGAGATCCCCGAGCAGACCCGGATGGCCTCCAGCATGCGCAGCACGCCCATGCCGGTGACCTCGGCGGTCAGCTCGGCCTGCTCCCACGACATCGGCACGAACGAGATGGCGCCCAGGTTGTAGACCTCGTCGGGCTGGACCTTCTCCACCGCGGAGATGAGCGAGCCCTGGTCGAGCAGGTCGCCGCGGACCAGCTGGACGTCCTGCAGGAGCCTGCGCACCCGGGAGACGCGCGGATTGGCCTGCCCCCGGACCAGTCCCCAGACCTCGTAGCCCTCGCTCAGCAGGCATTCGGCCAGGTAGGAACCGTCCTGCCCGGTGATGCCGGTGATCAGCGCGCGCCTGGCCAACGCGTCCTCCTTGCTCGTCGGGCGGGGCTTGCTCCCGGACCGGGTCCTGCCCGGACAGTGTGCCGTTGCCTGGCGAATGTACCGCCCTGCCCTGTTATGGGCACCATACCGGGTGCCGTGTCACTAGAACCCGTTTCACCGAATTGCGATCGGACATGCCAACACCGCAGCTCGCATGCCCTGAAAGTGACACTGAGCACAATTCCACATTAGAAGGGTGAGACCTACCGAATGGTAGGGTCCGAGGTCTAAGGTCATCTTTCACGGTACCTGTCCTCACCCGGACAGGGTGAGGAAGGGGTTGCCGTGCCAGGTGCGGACTCGCTGCGGATCGCTCTACTGTCCTACCGGAGCAAGCCGACCTGCGGCGGCCAGGGGGTCTACCTGCGCCACCTCAGCCGTGAGCTGGTCGCCCTCGGCCACCGCGTCGAGGTCTTCTCCGGCCAGCCGTACCCCGAGCTCGACGAGGGCGTCGTCCTGACCAAGGTCCCCAGCCTCGACCTCTACCGCGACGAGGACCCCTTCCGCACCCCCGGGCTGCGCGAGTTCCGCGACTGGATCGACGTGCTCGAGGTCGCGACCATGTGGACCGCCGGGTTCCCCGAGCCGCTCACCTTCACCCTGCGCGCCCGCCGCGAGCTGGCCAAGCGCGTCGGCGACTTCGACGTGGTCCAGGACAACCAGACCCTCGGCTACGGCCTGCTCGGCATCGCCGAGCTCTTCCCGGTGGTCGGCACCATCCACCACCCGATCAGCGTGGACCGGCGGATCGAGCTCAAGGCCGCCCCGCTGCGCAAGCAGTTCTCGATGCGGCGCTGGTACGGCTTCGTGCGCATGCAGGCCAAGGTCGCCCCGCGGCTGAACCCGATCCTGACCGTCAGCGAGTCCTCCCTCGCCGACATCCACCGCGACTTCAACGTCCCGCAGGCCAACATGCGGCTCATCCCGCTGGGCGTGGACACCCGCTACTTCCACCCGCGCCCGGAGCTGCCCAAGCGCCCCGGCTCGATCGTCGCGGTGGCCAGCGCCGACTCGCCGATGAAGGGCGTGGCGACGCTGCTGCGCGCGGTGGCCAAGCTCGCCACCGAGCGCGACGTGAACCTGACCGTGGTCAGCAGGCCGACCCCGGGCGGCCCGACCGAGAAGCTGGTGGCCGAGCTCTCCCTGGCCGACCGGGTCCGGTTCGTGCACGGCATCTCCGACACCGAGCTGGGCGAGCTCATCGCCACCTCGGAGATCGCGGTCGTCCCCTCGCTCTACGAGGGCTTCTCCCTCCCGGCCGTCGAGCACATGGCCTGCGGGACCCCGCTCGTCGCCTCGCGGACCGGCGCGCTGCCGGAGGTCGTCGGCGACGCCGCGGTGCAGGTCGCCCCCGGCGACCCCGAGGAGCTGGCCGCGGTGCTGCGCCGCCTGCACGACTCCCCCGAGGAGCGGGCCGAGGTCGGCCGGCGCGGCTACGAGCGCGCCATGGAGCGCTACACCTGGAAGGTCGTCGCGCAGCGGACCGTGGAGGCCTACCGCGAGGCCATCCAGGCCCACCCCACGGCCCGTACGGCCCGCGCGACCTGATCGACCCCTCTCTTCCCCACCTGGATCTCTGCAAGGAGCGGCAAGTGCTGACTGTCGACTTCGGCCGGTTGCCCGTCGGGCCCGGGACCCGAGTCCTCGATCTCGGCTGCGGCGGCGGGCGGCACGCCTTCGAGGTGCTGCGCCGGGGCGCCGACGTGGTGGCGTTCGACATGGACGCCGAGGAGCTGAAGGGCGTGGCGACCATGTTCGCCGCGATGGAGCAGGCCGGCGAGGTGCCCGACGAGGCGACCGCCGAGACGGTGACCGGCGACGCGCTGGACATGCCGTTCGAGGACGCCTCCTTCGACCGGGTGATCGCCGCCGAGGTCCTGGAGCACATCCCCGACGACATGGCGGCGATGCGGGAGGTCTTCCGGGTGCTCAAGCCGGGCGGCCTGGCCGCGATCACGGTGCCGAGCTTCCTGCCCGAGCGGATCTGCTGGGCGCTGGACGAGGACTACCACACCGCCCCCGGCGGCCACGTGCGGATCTACACGCTCGCCGAGCTCAGCGCCAAGCTCAAGGCCACCGGGTTCGTCATCGGCCCGCACCACCACGCCCACGGCCTGCACGCGCCGTACTGGTGGATCAAGTGCGCGGTCGGCGTGAACAACGACGAGCACCCGCTGGCCAAGGCGTACCACGAGATCCTCGTCTGGGACATCATGAAGCGCCCGGCCGCCACCCGCGTCGCCGAGGCGCTGCTCAACCCGCTCATCGGAAAGAGCGTCGTGCTCTACGTCCGGAAGCCCGCCTGAGCGATGGAGCGGGAACGGGTCGTCCAGACCGCGCGGAGCATCGCGGCCGTGCAGGAGGCCGACGGCGGCGTCCCCTGGCCCGAGGGCCACGTGGACGCCTGGAACCACGTCGAGTGCCTGATGGCGATGAGCGTGGCCGGGCTGACCGGGCCGGTCCGCAGGGGCTACGACTGGCTGGTCCGCACCCAGCGGGCCGACGGGTCCTGGCCGATGAAGCTCGTCGGAGGCGAGGCCGTCGAGCACGGCGGGGAGTCCAACCACGCGGCCTACGTCGCGGTCGGCGTCTGGCACGAGCTGCTGGTCACCGGCGACGAGGGCTTCGCCCGCGAGATGTGGCCCGTCGTGCGCTCCGCCCTCGACTTCACGGTCGGCCTGCAGACCACCCGGGGCGAGATCGTCTGGGAGCGGGCCGCGGACGGCCGGGCGGCCTCCTACGCCCTGCTGACCGGCTGCGCCTCGATCCACCAGGGCCTGCGCTGCGGCGTGCTGCTCGGCGAGCACCTGGGCGACCCGCAGCCCGACTGGGAGCTCGCGGCCGACCAGCTCGGCCACGTGCTGGCCGCCCACCCGGAGGCGTTCGCCGACAAGAGCCGCTTCTCGATGGACTGGTACTACCCGATCCTCGGCGGCGCCCTGCGGGGCCCGGCGGCCCACGCCCGGCTGGCCGAGGAGTGGGACACGTTCGTCGAGCCGGGCCTGGGCATCCGCTGCGTCTCCGACCAGCCCTGGGTGACCGGCGCGGAGACGTGCGAGCTGGTGCTGGCGCTGGACGCCCTGGGCGACCGGGAGCGGGCCGAGAAGCTCTTCACCGACATGCAGCACCTGCGGCACGAGGACGGCTCCTACTGGACCGGCTGGCAGTTCGTGAACGAGAAGTGGTTCCCGCACGAGCGCTCGGCCTACACCGCGGCCGCCGTCGTGCTCGCCGCCGACGCGCTGTACGGCCTCACCCCCGCGGCCGGCCTCTTCCGCGACGCGGGCGCCGACGCGACCGACCGCCCCACCGCGGCCTGCGGCTGCAGCCACGCCCGCTCCCTCGGCTGACGGCTCTCAGCGGTGAGGGCGCGGCTCTCAGCGGTGAGGACGAACGCCTCCCGGTGAAGTCCGGCCCGTCAGCCGATGCCGGGGCCGATCCGCTCCAGCACCCGCAGCGAGCCCTCCTGCCGGACCTCCTTGAACGCCCCGGAGGCCAGCGCCCGCTGGTGGACGCGGTACGGCGCCTGCCCGCCGTCGGCCGGGTCGGGGTAGATGTCGTGGAAGACCAGCGCGCCGCCCCGCACCACGTGCGGGGCCCAGCCCTCGTAGTCCTTGGTCACCGGCTCCTCGGAGTGGCCGCCGTCGATGAACAGCATCCCCAGCGGGGTGTTCCAGAACTCGGCGACCTTCTCGGACCGGCCGACGATCGCGACGACCTCCTCCTCCAGCCCTGCCGAGGCGATCGTGGTGCGGAAGGTGGGCAGGGAGTCCATCTTGCCGAAGCGGGGGTCGACCAGTGTGGGGTCGTGGTGGGCCCAGCCCGGCTGGATCTCCTCCGATCCCCTGTGGTGGTCCACGGTCACGACGACGGAGCCGGACAGGCGGGCCCCGGCGCCGAGGTAGACGGCGGACTTCCCGCAGTAGGTGCCGATCTCGCAGATCGGCCCGCGCGAGCCGTACTCGGCGGCGGTCTCGAACAGGGCGATCCCCTCGGCCCGGGGCATGAACCCCTTGGCGCGCTGGGCGGCCTGCAGCAGGTCGGCGGGCATGCTCGGCGGCAGGCCGGGACGCGCGTCCGCGGGCAGGCCGGAAGGCCCGGTGGCATTGCTCATCGGAGCAGCCTACCCACGCCGAACAACATTCGGAACGACTCTTGCCGGGCCTTGTGGAACATGTTCTACTTTGCACCGTGAATCAGCGCGCGCGCATAGCGATGTCCGACGACGAGGTCACCGCCTTCATCGCGGAGTCGCGGAAGCTCCAGCTCGGCACGATCAACCCCGACGGCACGCCCCACATGGTCACCATGTTCTACGGGCTGGACGAGGGGAAGATCGCCTTCTGGACCTACGGCAAGGCCCAGAAGACCCGCAACATCCAGCGGGACGCCCGGGTGAGCTGCCTCATCGAGGCCGGGGACGACTACGCCGAGCTGCGCGGAGTCCTGGTGTACGGCGTCGCGCGCACGATCGGCGACCCGGAGGGCGTGCTGCGCGTCGGCATGGGCGTGACCCGGCGGATGGCCGGGATGCCGGACTCCGAGGATCTCGTCTCCGAGTACGTCGCCCACACCGGCCGGAAAAGGATCGCATTCGTCGTCGAGCCCACCCGGGTGGTCTCCTGGGACCACCGTAAGCTCGGCACGCCGATCCAATCCGGTTGAGGAGGTTCACGCTCATGAAGATCAAAGTCGACTATCTGGTCTGCGAGGCCAACGCCGTCTGCATGGGACTCGCCCCGGAGGTCTTCGACGTCGACGACGACGACCAGCTGCACGTGCTGCTGCCTGAGCCGCCGCCGGAGATGATGGACCGCGTCCGGCACGCCGTGCGGTCCTGCCCCAAAGCCGCCCTCTCCCTCGAGGAGACCCCCGAGGAGAAGGCATAACCCCGGACCCAGGAGGACCCCCATGCGCGGTGCGCTGCTCCACGCCGTCGGCGACGACAAGCTCGACATCCGGGACGACTTCACCCTGGCCCCGATCGGCCCGGCGGACGTCCGGATCAAGGTCAGGGCCACCGGTGTCTGCCACTCCGACCTGTCGGTGCTGAGCGGCGTGCTGCCGATGCCGCTCCCGGTCATCCCCGGGCACGAGGGCGCGGGCGAGGTCGTCGCGGTCGGCGACCACGTGACCACCGTCCAGCCCGGCGACCACGTCATCGTCAACTGGACCCCGGCCTGCGGCACCTGCTCCAACTGCCTGGTCAACCAGCCGTTCCTGTGCATGACCTACGTCATGGACAGCTTCGTCAACGCCCGTTTCCGCTACGGCGGCGACACCCCGGCGTTCGGCATGGCCGGCTGCGGCACCTGGTGCGAGGAGATCGTCGTGCCCTGGCAGGGCGCGGTCAAGGTCGACCCGGACGTGCCCTTCGAGGTCGCGGCGCTGATCGGCTGCGGCGTCACCACCGGCGTCGGCGCGGCGCTCAACACGGCCAGGGTCCGCGCGGGCTCGACCGTGGCCGTGGTCGGCTGCGGCGGGATCGGCCTGTCGATCATCCAGGGCGCCCGGATCTCCGGCGCGACCACCATCCTGGCGATCGACCCGCTGGAGTCCAAGCACGAGCTGGCCAAGAAGGTCGGCGCCACCCACGCCATCACGCCCGACCAGCTGATGGACGCGGTCGGCACGCTGACCGGGGGCCGGGGCTTCGACTACGGCTTCGAGGCCGTCGGCAAGTCCGCCGCGATCATGACCGCCTGGCAGGCGACCCGCCGCGGCGGCGACATGATCGTCGTCGGCGCGGGCGCGATGGACGACACCGTCCCGCTGAGCGCCTTCAGCCTGCTGTTCGAGGGAAAGAACATCCTCAGCTCGATGTACGGCGGCTCCGACGTCCGCCGGGACTTCCCGTTCTTCGCCGAGCTGTACAAGGCCGGCAAGCTCGACCTGGAGAGCATGATCAGCTCCCGGATCAGGCTCGCCGACCTCAACGACGCCGTCGCGGCCCTGCGCGGCGGCGAGGTCCTGCGCCAGGTCGTCGTCCTGGACTGACGGCGACGATGTAGGCGAGCGCGGGCGGACGCCTCCCCGGCACGGCCGGCCCTGATCCGCAGGGATCCACCGGCCCGGTCCGGAGGCGTTCGCCCGCGGACGGCACCGGCGCGGTGGAGCCGTTCGCGGCCGCCGCGGGACGACGGCCTACACCAGCGGCGGCGGATAGCGGTGGATCTCCGCCCGATGCCCCGTCGAACCGGCGAACTCGGCGTCGTCCGTGAGCAGCGGCACCCCCAGCAGTTCCGCGAGCGCGACGTACATGCCGTCGTAGGCGGTGAGGTTATTGCACAGTTCCAGCACACGCGACTGCAGCGGCAGCATCGGATGGCGGACGATCTTCAGCTGGGCGTACCGCTCCAGCATGACGCCGACCCGCTCCTCAGAGATGCGCACCTCCGGCTTACTCGTGATCACATGCCCGCGCACCACCGAGGCGATCTCGACGTCGATCAGCGCCGGGGCGTGCAGCCTGCGGGCCAGCCGCTGACGGAGCAGATCGTCGCCTTTCACGTTGGCCAGCAGGCGGAAGCGGCCGTCCGGAGGCATTCGTCCACAGATGGCGCGGTCGCGGCCGCACCGCCCATGGACACCGCGGGGGCCTACAGGACCGGATGATCTCGCCGATAACCGATGGCCGGAACTTTGGCCGACATTCGAGCCATGGAGTTACCATGGGTCCATGGAAATCATTCCGATCAGCGAAGCGAAGGATCGCCTGACCGAGCTGGCCGATCGGGCCGCTCGCGAGCACGACCACTTCACGCTCACCCGCAACGGACGGCCCCATGCCGTCATCGTGTCCGTGGCCGAGTGGGAGTCCCTGCAGGAGACTCTGGAGATCCTCGCCGACCCGGAGACACGCGCCGACCTGATCGAGGCCGCGTCCGCCGAGGCGAGCGGCGACGTGACCACCGAAGAGGAGATGGCCGCCATCATGGCCGCCCGCCTCGGCAGGGCGAGCGCGTGAGCGAGCAGAGCGGCCGGTACACGGTCCTCCTCGCTCCTCCGGCTCACCGAGCCCTCGCCACCGGCCTCCCGGAGAGCGTGGCCGCCGCCGCGTGGGAACTCATCACCGGTTCGATCGCCCGGGAGCCGTGGCGTGTCGGCAAACCGCTCCAGGAGCCGTACGAGGGCCTGCACGTCGCCCGGCGGGGGACCTACCGGGTCGTCTACCGCATCGACGAGGACAAGCACACCATGTCGATCCAGACGATCGAGCACCGTCGGGACGCCTACCGCCCCTGACGGTCCACGGCGGTACGGCCCGCGGCACCCCTGGCAGCTCAGCCGGCGCTGGGGCACGCAGGCCGTGGACCAGTCCCTATCGAAGCAAGTCATCACTTTTATGCGGATGGCAGCCGTTGTGTCCGGCCCGGTCTCCCGCGTACGACTCGATCTCCTGGTGATCGGCGACCAGCACAGTGAAGGCCAGGATGCACCCAGGCCCCCGTCCCGTCCTCTGCGGCGGTCACCGCCTGGCGGCCGACTGACAGCGGTTCATCAAGCGTGAGATCACAGGCCGATCATGTATAAATAGAGTTATACGTATTACATCCAAGTCAGCATGCCGACATGGGAGTGAGTCTGGATGGACAAGCCGGAGCGGCTGCTGGCCCGGGACCGCGAGTGGGATCTGCTCTGCGACTTCCTCGCCGACCCGGCGCCCGCCATGCGCATCGCCGTCGTCTCGGGGCGCCGCCGCCACGGGAAGTCGTTCCTGCTGCACGCCCTGGCCGAGGCCGCGGACGGCCTCTATCTGACGGCGGTGCGCGAGGAAGGCCGCGACCCCGCGCTGCGCCGGCTCTCCGATGAGATCGCCGCGTATGCGGGGCTCCAGGCGGGAAGCCTCCGCTTCGACGACTGGTGGGCACTGCTGCGCAACGCCCTTCAGGTGGTCGCCAGGGCACGACCCGCCGGACATCCCCTGCTGATCATCGACGAGCTGCCCTACCTGATGCAGCACTCGCCCGAGGTGCCCGGCATCCTCCAGGCGCTCTACGACGAGACCCAGTTCGGCGAGCACCCGCCGGTCCGCCTCATCCTGTGCGGATCGGCGATGAGCATCATGCACGAACTGCTCTCCGGCACCAAGCCGCTCCGCGGCAGAGCGGTGATCGACCTCAGACTCCAGGCCTTCGACCACCGCACCGCCCGGACGCACTGGGGCATCGAGTCGCCGGAGGCCGCGCTCCGGGTGCATGCCGTACTGGGCGGGGCTCCCGGTTACCTGCCGCTGGCCGGGCGCCCGGCCCCCGTCCAGGCTGCCGACTTCGACACGTGGGTGACCCGGACGGTGCTGGACCCCGGCCGCGCCGTGTTCTCCAGAACCGAGGCGGAGTATCTCCTGCGCGAGGACCCGCGCATCACCCAGCACACCCTCTACTACGACCTGCTCTCCGCGATCGCGCACGGAGCCTGCACCCCGAGCAGGATCGGCGCCGCGCTCGGCCGGGAACGCGGCGCGGTCACCTATCCCCTCGAGGTCCTGGAATCGACGGGCTACGTGACGAGGGAACAGGACCTGCTCAAGGCCCGCAGCCCGATCATCACCCTGGCCGACCCCGTGATCCGCTTCAACCAGCTCATCACCCTGCCGCAGGCGTCGGTCATCGACCAGGGCTTCTCCGCCGAAGCGTGGCGGGCCTCGGCCCCCACCTTCAACTCCAAGATCCTGGGCCCGCACTTCGAGGCGCTCGCCCGTGAATGGACCCGTCGGCACGCTCACGAGATCCTGCCCGACGGGCTACCCGGCGCCGTGGGCACCTGCGAGCTCACCGACCAGGCCGGACGCGCCAAACACGAGATCGACGTGCTCGCCCTCGCACTCGGCCAGTCCACGCAGCGTCCACGAGCCAGGATCGCCGTCATCGGCGAGGCCAAGGCGACGCTCGACCGCCGCGGCGGCGCCGACCTCGCCCGCCTGGAGCACCTGCGCACCGTGCTGTCCGGGCAGGGGCACCACACGGACCGGGCGGTCCTCGCACTGTTCTCGATGAACGGCTTCCACCCGGACCTCGTCACCGTCGCCGCCCGACGTCCGGACGTGCTCCTGGTCGACCTGGCCGCTCTCTACGGGGACGGCCCACCGCTCGGCCTGGGAGCCTGAACGAGACGCCGCAGGAGGCGGCCGGAGGCGTTCATCCACAGCCGGCGCGGTCATGGCCGTGCCGCCCGCCGCCGCTGCGGGCCGACACCTACGTCAACGGCGGCGGGTAGCGGTGGATCTCCGCCCGATGCCCCGTCGAACCGGCGAACTCGGCGTCGTCCGTGAGCAGCGGCACCCCCAGCAGTTCCGCGAGCGCGACGTACATGCCGTCGTAGGCGGTGAGGTTATTGCACAGTTCCAGCACACGCGACTGCAGCGGCAGCATCGGATGGCGGACGATCTTCAGCTGGGCGTACCGCTCCAGCATGACGCCGACCCGCTCCTCAGAGATGCGCACCTCCGGCTTACTCGTGATCACATGCCCGCGCACCACCGAGGCGATCTCGACGTCGATCAGCGCCGGGGCGTGCAGCCTACGGGCCAGCCTCTGGCGGAGCAGATCGTCGCCTTTCACGTTGGCCAGCAGCCGGAAGACGATCGAGGCGTCGACGACCAGGCTCACCGGCGGCCCTCGCGCAGCGTCTCGCGAACGAAGTCAGGGTCGTACGGCACCGGCTCATCGGCGGCGATCCTGACCATGACCTCGTCCATCGTCGGAGTGGCCGCCTCCTCGTTCAGCAGATCGCGTAGGTACGCCGTCAGCGACTTGCCCTCACGCTCGGCCCGCGCCTTCAGCGTCCGCTCGGTCTCGTCGGGGACGTCTCGAATCTGCATTGTTCCCATGCAGACAAGTTAGCATGCAAGATGCATGCACTATCGGCGCCTTCATCACGTCATGAGGGAAGCCGGCGAGGTTCCAGGTGGCCAGAGTCTGGGCACGACCGGCGATGGCGGCCATGTCATGTCGGCCGGCAGGGCAGATCTTCCTCTTCGACGATCTCCATGATCCTGCGGCGGCCCTCGGCACGGCGCTCACGGAGGGCCTGGAACTCCAGGACGTCGGCAAGACGGACCAGCCGATGACGGCTGCCGGGCAAGTGCTGCGAAGGGATTTCGCCCTCGTCGAGCAGCCGGGCGACGAAGGGGCGCGACAGGCCGAGTAGCTGTGCGGCCTCGTTCGGGGTCAGCCGGGTCTCCACCGGCAGGGCGAAGACGGCATTCCCCTTCGCGAGATCGTGAGCCGCGGCGAGCACGAGACTCACGAGCGATTCGGGCAGCACGACATCACGGCCGTCGTCTCCGCGTAGCACGAGCTGCGCGTGCCGAGCGACCGTCTCGACATGGGCGAGCAACTCGCGATCCTCATGATCGGCTTCGATCCGGACTGCGTGGGCGAGAACCCCGGCACGGGACACGATCACCTCCTGCGGACATATCTGAAATAAGTGTAACCCGCGGCCGACGAAATGACATGCGCAACCACGCTTGTCCGACCATCCGTACCGCGATGCCTCACTCATGGCAGCCCATGGGACGGCAGGATGGTCACATGAGCAACGATCAACGACGGCCGGGGCTGGTCGAGTGGATGGCCCTGACGGTCGACTGTCCCGATCCGGACGTCATGGCAGATTTCTACGCGGTACTGCTCGGTGGAGAGGTGACACGACAGAGCGCTGACGAGGCACGCGTGGACGCCGAGGGCCGGCTGATCATATTCCGAGCCGTTCCGGACTACCAGCCCCCGACGTGGCCTTCGCCCGAAGTGCCGCTGCACTCGCACTTCGAGTATGTCGTCGAGGATCCTCACGCCGCTGCGCAGCAGCTGCTGCCGCTGGGAGCCAGGCCGGCTCGGCATCAGGACCCGGACGATCCCGACCTGGTCGTCATGCTCGACCCGGCCGGGCACCCGTTCTGCCTGATTCGGAGCAGTGCGGCCCGGCGGACCTGACGGCGGGGGCCGTCCCGGTGCCGCACCGCCGATTTCGACAGGTGAGCGATCCGGGCGGGGGCCCGGTTCCGCTCACTCCCCGCTGAAGGCCGCGTCGAACGAGGCCGCCGGGGGCGTGATGGCGTTGAGCCGCCGGACGAAGTCCAGCGCCTCGGGCGCGCCGTCCAGGCGGTCCATCCCGGCGTCCTCCCACTCGATCGAGATCGGCCCGCCGTACCCGATGGAGTTCAGCGCCCGGAAGCAGTCCTCCCAGGGCACGTCGCCGCGCCCGGTCGAGACGAAGTCCCAGCCGCGCCGCAGGTCCGCCCAGGGCAGGTGGGAGGCGAGCCGCCCGCGCCGCCCGTCGCCGCACCTGACCTTGGCGTCCTTGCAGTCCACGTGGTAGATCCGGTCGGCGAAGTCCAGGATGAAGCCGACCGGGTCCAGGTCCTGCCAGACCATGTGGGACGGGTCCCAGTTCAGCCCGAACGCCTCCCGGCGGCCGATCGCCTCCAGGGTCCGCACCGTCGTGTGGTAGTCGTAGGCGATCTCGCTCGGGTGCACCTCGTGCGCGAAGCGGACCCCGACCTCGTCGAACACGTCCAGGATCGGGTTCCACCGGTCGGCGAAGTCGGCGTAGCCGGCCTCCACCATCGACGCCGGCACCGGCGGGAACATCGCGACCGTGTGCCAGATCGAGGAGCCGGTGAAGCCCACCACCGTGTCCACGCCCAGCTTCGCCGCGGCCCGCGCGGTGTCCTTCATCTCCTCGGCCGCCGCCCGCCGCACCTCCTCGGGGTCCCCGGAGCCCCAGATCCGCGCGGGCAGGATGGCCCGGTGCCGCTCGTCGATCGGGTGGTCGCAGACCGCCTGGCCGACGAGGTGGTTGGAGACCGCCCACACCTTCAGGTCGTACTTGGCGAGCGTCTCCAGTTTCCGCCCGACGTAGGAGTCGTCCGCCAGGGCCTTGTCGACCTCGAAGTGGTCGCCCCAGCAGGCGATCTCCAGCCCGTCGTAGCCCCATTCGGCGGCCAGCCGGCAGACCTCCTCGAAGGGCAGGTCGGCCCACTGGCCGGTGAACAACGTGATCGGCCTGCTCATCTCACACCACCGTCCAGCGGCTCTCGTCGGCCGCGCTCGCCTCGACCGCCGCCAGCACCCGCTGCACCCGCAGCCCGTCCTCGAAGGACGGCGCGGGGTCGGTGCCGGCGGCGACCGCCTCCAGGAAGTCCTTCACCTCGTGGGTGAAGGTGTGCTCGTAGCCGAGCCCGTGCCCCGGCGGCCACCAGGCCCCCGCGTACGGATGACCGGACTCGGTGACCACGATCCGCCGGAAGCCCGCCTCGGCCTCGTCGAGCGTGTGGTCGTGGAACCACAGCTCGTTCATCGCCTCGAAGTCGAAGGCCAGGCTCCCCTTCGAGCCGTTGACCTCGATCCGCAGCGCGTTCTTGCGCCCCGCGGCGAACCGGGTGGCCTCGAACGAGGCCAGCGCCCCGCCCTCCAGCCGCCCGATGAACAGCGCGGCGTCGTCGACGTCGACCGTCCCCTTCTCCCCGGTACGGCTCCCGCCCGTGAGGCCCTCCGAGGCGTCGGCCAGCGGGCGCTCCCGGACGAACGTCTCGGTGAGCGCCGAGACGCCCACCAGGTTCCGGCCGGTGACGAACTGGGCGGTGTCCACGATGTGCGCCCCGATGTCGCCGAGCGCGCCCGAGCCCGCGCGGTCCCGGCGCAACCGCCAGACCAGCGGGAACTCCGGGTCCGCGATCCAGTCCTGGAGGTACTGCGCCCGGACGTGGCGCACCTCCCCCAGCCGCCCCTCGGCCACGAACCGCCGGGCCAGCGCCACCGCCGGGACCCGCCGGTAGTTGAAGGCGACCATCGCGCGCACGCCCCGCGCCGCCGCCTCCCGGGCCGCCTCCGCCATCGCCTCGGCCTCGGCGACCGTGTTGGCCAGCGGTTTCTCGCAGATGACGTGCTTGCCCGCGGCCAGCGCCGCGATCGCGATCTCGGCGTGCGAGTCGCCGGGCGTGCAGACGTCCACGATCTGCACGTCGTCGCGCTGGACGAGCCGCTTCCAGTCCGTCTCGGCCGCCGCCCAGCCGAGCCGCCGCGCGGCCTCGGCCGTGCGTTCCGGCGAGCGCCCGCCGAGCACCGCCATGGACGGGACCACGGGCAGGTCGAAGAAGGCGGAGACGCTCCGCCAGGCCTGGGAGTGCACCCGCCCCATGAAGGCGTGCCCGACCATGCCCACCCCGAGGACCGGCTTCACGATTCGAACCCCAGCGGCAGGTACTCGGCGACGTTCTCCTTGGTGATGGTCTCCGAGGCCAGCGTGATGGACTGCGGCACCTGGTTCTCCACCAGGTCGCTCATACCCTTCCCCTGGGCGATGAGCCGGGCCAGCTTGACGGCGGAGGAGGCCATCGTCGGGCTGTAGGTCACGGTGGCCTCCAGCACGCCCGTGCCGGCCTGGATGTCGCGCATCGCGTTGGCCGAGCCCGCCCCGCCGACCATGAAGAACTCGTTCCGGCCGGCCTCCTTGATCGCGGCCAGCACGCCGATGCCCTGGTCGTCGTCGTGGTTCCACAGCGCGTCGATCTTCTTGTGCGCCTGGAGCAGGTTCCCGGCGACCTCGGTGCCGGACTCCACGGTGAACTGGGCGTCCTGCTGGGCCGTCACGCTGAAGCCGTACGTCTTGAGCGCGTCGGCGAAGCCCTTGCTCCGGTCCTGGGTGAGCGGAAGCGTCGCGATGCCCTGGATCTCCAGGATCACCGGGTTCGCCACGCCCTTGTCCTTGAGCCGCTTTCCGATGTAGTGCCCGGCGGCCACGCCCATGCCGTAGTTGTCGCCGCCGATCCAGGTCCGGTAGGAGAGCTTGTCGGGGAAGACGCGGTCCAGGTTGACCACCGGGATGCCCGCGTCGCTCGCGCGGCGGGCGATCTGGTTGAGCTGCTGGCCGTCGTTGGGCAGGATCACCAGCGCGGAGACCTTGGCCGCGATGAGCGACTCGACGGCGGAGATCTGCGCGTTGATGTCGTTGGTCGGCTCGACCGGCTTGAACTCCACGTCGGTGTACTGCTTGGCCGCGGCCTCGGCGTTCTTGGCGATCGCGGCGATCCAGCCGTGGTCGGCGGCCGGGGCGGAGAAGCCGATGACGACCTTCTCCCCGGGCGTGTCGTTGCCGCTCCCGGCGGCCGGGGCACTCGACGGCGCGGCGGCGCTCGGCTGGGCGGCGGGCTCGTTGCTCGTGCAGGCGGTCACCAGGGCTCCCGCCCCGATGACCGCCCCGCCGACGAGGAATCCCCGGCGGGCGAGTGGGTTGGACATGATCGTGCTCCTTCTGCTGCCGTGCGGGGGGTTCCAGGTGGAGGTGCGTCCCGGCGGGCCCTTTGCCGTGCGGGGGGTTCCAGGTGGAGGTGCGCCCCGCGGGCCCCTGACCGGTCCGCGGGGGCACCGGTCTTCTCAGGTGGGCGAGCGCAGGCCGCGCCGCTGGAGCAGCACGGCCACGACGATGATCAGGCCCTTGGCGATCAGCTGGTCGCTGGTGTTGAGCCCGTTGAGGATGAAGAGGTTCGTGATCAGCGTGAAGATCAGCAGTCCGAGGATCGAGCCGATGATCGAGCCGCGGCCCCCGGTGAGGAGCGTGCCGCCGATGATGACGGCGGCGATCGCGTCCAGCTCGTAGAGGTCTCCGTGGGTGGAGGAGCCGGTGGTGGTCCTGGCCATGATGAGCACGGCGGCGATGCCGCAGCACAGCCCGGACAGCGCGTACAGCAGCATGGTGTGCCGGCGCACGTCGATCCCGGCCAGCCGGGCGGCCTCGGGGTTGCCGCCGACCGCGTAGGTGCGGCGGCCGAAGGTGGTGCGGTTGAGCAGCACCCAGCCCGCGGCGACCACCAGCGCGAAGACGTAGACCAGCAGCGGCAGGCCGAGCACCCGGGTCGTGGACAGCTCCACGATCGCCTCGTTGCCCTGCTGGACCAGCTGGGTCCGCCGGTCCGACATGCGCTGGGCCAGGCCCCGGGCCGCCACCAGCATGGCGAGCGTGGCGATGAACGGCACCAGCCGCCCGTAGGCGATGAGCAGCCCGTTGACCAGGCCCGCGCCGGTGCCGACCAGGACGGCGCAGACGATCATCACGAACGGCCCGTAGGACTGGGTGGCCAGCGTGGTCGCCCAGACCGAGGCGAGCGCCATGATCGCGCCCACGGACAGGTCGATGCCGCCGCCGATGATCACGAACGTCATGCCGACGGTGATCACGCCGATGGTGGCGGCCAGGGACAGGATGCTGACCAGGTTGGAGGCGGTGGCGAAGTTCTCCGGCCGGGTCACCAGGCCGACCAGCGCCAGCAGCACCAGCGCCGCCACCAGGCCGAGGTGCCGGGCCTCGCCCAGCCGGGCCAGCGGCCCGCCCAGCGCTCCCAGCGGGTTCCACGGGGCGCC
>NZ_CDRNDK010000067.1:0-20927 GCF_977012225.1 Planomonospora algeriensis
AGGTCGCGGGCGTGGCCGTGGCCTCGGTCGTGACGATGGCCACCAGGTCGAAGGACTCGCCCGCGGGGCGGGCCCGGCCGCCGGTCAGCCCGTAGAGCCGGACCAGCGGGCCCGGATCGTCTCCCGTCACGGCCGCGCGCCGTTCCAGGCCGGCGCCGGAGCCGCGGTCCTCGGCTGCGCGGACAGGTGGTCGCCGACGCGCTTGACCAGCAGGGCCATCTCGTAGGTGACCATGCCGAGGTCGGCGTCCTGCGCGGCGAGCACGGCGAGCCGGGCGCCCTGCCCGGCCGCGGTGACGAACAGGAACCCGCCCTCCAGCTCGATGATGGTCTGCCGCACGCCGCCGAGGCCGAAGTGCCGTCCCGCCCCCTGGGCGAGGCTGTGGCTGCCCGCGGAGATGGCCGACAGGTGTTCGGTGTCCTCCCTGGTCAGGCCCTGGGACCCGCCCATGGCCAGGCCGTCGGAGGACAGCACGATGGCGTGCCGGATCCCGGGGATGCGCCGGGTGAGGTCGTCCAGCAGCCAGCTGAGCTCAGATCTGGGGTCGGCCATCGGGGTGGCCCTCCTTTCCGTTCCGCGGGCCGTTCCACGGCTCGCTGTGCCGCTCGGTCTGACTGCGGCCCTGCTGCCAGCCGCGCTGCATGGACGACATGCGGTTGAGGATCTCCTCGGGCGATCGGTCGGTGGGGGCGGGCCGCTCCGCCGGGCGCGACCGGCGCAGCTGGGGGGCCAGGCTGGCCTGCCGTACCCGGACGGGCAGTCCGTCGAGGTCGTCGGGGTCGCCGAGGTCGTGGGGGTCGTCGGGGACCGGCTCGCGCTGCGGGGGGAGCCGCGGGGGGAGAGGGCTCCCGATCTCCGCCCCGGGGCGGGCCGGGAGGGCCGGGGCCTGCGGAGTCTGCGGGGGCGGGGTCTCCAGCGGCGTGAAGAGCGATCGGGGCGCCGGGGCCGGCGCCGGTGTCCCGCATCGCGTCGGGTGACGCGCGGGGACCGTGTCCCGCATCGCGTCGGGTACGGCGACGGGGACCGTGTCCCGCATCGCGTCGGGTGACGCGGCGGGGACCGTGTCCCGCATCGCGTCGGGCGACGTGGCGGGCAGCTCGGCGGGCATCGTGTGGAGCGACGCGGTGGGGACCGCGTCCGGTACGGCGCTCAGCGCCCGGCGGGGCCCGTCGCCGCGGGTCAGGCGGTCGGTACGGGCGGGGGGCGCGTCGTACGGCGAGCCGGGATGGGTGAGGATGGCGTTGGGGAGCAGCACGATCGCCGTGGCGCCGTCGTAGGGGGAGGGCCGCAGCACGACCCGGATCCCGTGCCGGGCCGCGAGCCGGGAGACGACGAACAGGCCGAGCCGGTCGCTGTCGGCCGGGTCGAACTCCGGCGGGTCGGCGAGGCGGCCGTTGATCGTGTCGACGCAGACCTGCCCCAGGCCCAGGCCGCGGTCCTCGACCTCGATGGAGAAGCCGTTGGCCGCCGGCATGCCGCGGACGTGGATCGCGGTGCCCGGAGGGGAGAAGGCGGTGGCGTTCTCGATCAGCTCGGCGACCAGGTGGATCACGTCGGTCACCGCGCCGCCGACGAGCAGCGGCGCGTCGGGCATCGGCAGCACCGTGACGCGGGTGTAGTCCTCGACCTCCAGTACGGCGCCGCGCACCACGTCGAAGACGGGCACCGGGTCGCGCCACCGGCGGGCGGGCGCCGCGCCGGACAGCACGATCAGGTTCTCCGCGTGGCGGCGCATGCGGGTGGTCAGATGGTCGACCTTGAACAGGTCCTCCAGCGTCTCGGGGTCCTCGGTCCTGCGCTCCATCGCGTCCAGCAGCGCGAGCTGGCGGTGGAGCAGGGCCTGGTTGCGCCGGGCGAGGTTGAGGAAGACCTGGCCGACGCCCTTGCGGAGCACGGCCTGGCCGACCGCGGCCTCCACCGCGGTCCGCCGGACGGCCGAGAAGGCGCGCACGACGCCGTCCACCTCGGCCGTCTGCGAGGACGCCAGCTCGGGGGCCTCGGCCGCCGGGTCGACGTCCTCGCCCTTGCGCAGCCGCTCGACCAGCCGGGGCAGCCGCTCCTCGGCCAGTTCCGCGGCCGAGGCCCGCAGCCGGGTCAGCTCGTCGACGAGGGAGCGGCCGAACCGGTAGGACAGCACGATCGAGGCGATGACGGCGAGCAGGCCCAGGCCCAGGACCAGCCCGATCCGCCACAGCGCCGCGGACTTGAGCGTGTCCCCCTTGGCGCCGGCGCGGACCAGCTCCCGCTGCACGTTGGAGTCGAAGGCGGCCAGGACGGACTCGGAGTCCCGGTTCCACACGGCGCCGTCCACCGGCGGTGCTCCGCCTCCGGCCCAGGCGGCGATCTCGTCCTCGGCGGTCTGGAAGCGCCGGTAGGTGGTGCTCGCGGCGAGCTCCCGGTGCATCGCCCGCAGTTCGGGGCCCATGTCGCGCTCGGCGTTGGCGAGCACGAGCCTGCGGCCGGTCATCGCCGCGACGAAGGCGGTGTGCTCGGCCGGGGTCATCTCGCCGCGTGCCAGCGCGACGGTGAGGACGGCGCGCTGGCGGGCGATGTACTCCGGGGCGCCGGAGTAGGAGGAGAGCCCGCGGATGATGCGGTAGGACGGCACGTCGGTGAGCGTCTCGGCGGTGTTGAACTGCCGCTGGGCGAGGCCGACGAGGGTGTTGTAGCCCTCGGTCACCTGGAGCGGGGAGGTCTGCCCGCCGTCGGCGGAGGAGCGCAGCACGCCGAGCCCGTTCAGGGCCTCCAGCAGGGAGCGCATGCCGGCGGCGGCGTCGCCGGCGGCGGTGTCACCGGTGTCCGCCGTGTCCTGCAGGCCGATGGAGACGGCCAGCTCACGCAGGCGGGCCGCCGCTCCGTCGGTGGCCCGCCGCTGCTCCTGGAGCACCGCCCGGCTCCCGGTGCGCCCGGCGGCCTCGGCGGACAGCTGCCGCTCCCGGCGCAGTTCCCCGACCAGCCGCTGCACCGGAGCGCCGATCTCCTGCCACCGGCTCTGGCTCTGGGCGATGCCGGAGATCTGGACGGCGGTGGAGTAGGCGTTGTACCCCCACAGGGCGACCAGGGAGACCAGCGGGATCAGAAGGATTGCGAGGAGCTTCGTGCGGATCGGCCGGGGGGTGCTCATTCATCGTGTCCAATTCCGCGCGGTCCTGCGCGGGGGCGGCCGCCGGCAGCGGTCGGCCCCCCGAGGATCGCGGCCGCGACGGGGGTGCGCTGTGATCTGCCCCACTATGCCGCTGTGGCGGAATGGGCTCAAGATGCCGATTGCGAAGATTGGATATCGATTGATCACTGTGGATGAAGGCGCCGTCACCGAGGGAGAGGGCCGGAGCGGCCGGCGGTGCCGGACCCGGCACCGAGCCCGGCACCCGGTGTGATGACAGGTGCGATGACAGGTTCGGCGACGGGTTCAGTGGCGGGTTCAGTGCCGGGCGATGCGCTCTCGGAACCAGTGGTAGGACGCCTTGGGAGTGCGCCGCTGGGTGGCGAAGTCGACGTGGACCAGACCGAACCGCTGGTGGTAGCCCTCCGCCCACTCGAAGTTGTCCAGCAGCGACCAGACGTAGTAGCCGCGGACGTCCACCCCCTCGGCCGCGGCTCGTTCCATCGCCGCGATGTGCCCGTCGAGGTAGGCGATCCGCTCCCGGTCGTCGACCGTGCCGTCCGGGCCGGGCTCGTCGGGCTGCGAGCAGCCGTTCTCGGTGACGTAGACCGGGGGCAGGGCGTCGCCGTACCTCGCCTTCAGGCCGGTCAGGAGTTCGTGCAGGCCGTCGGGGACGACGGGCCAGCCGAAGGCGGTGACGGGGTGGCCGGTGATCCCGGCGTCGGTGAACGGCAGGCCGAGCGCGGCCGCCTCGGCGTCGGGGGCGGCGATCCGGGTGGGGTTGTAGTAGTTGACGCCGAGCCCGTCGAGCGGGGCGGAGATGAGTTCCAGGTCGCCGTCGCGGACGCAGTCCAGCGCCGTGCCGTACGCGTCGAGGTCGGGGTAGGTCCCGAGCAGGACCGGATCGTTGAACAGCCGGTTGTGCAGGACGTCGTAGGCGTCGGCGGCGGCCAGGTCGGCGGGGTCGGCCGAGGCGGGCCAGACCGGGGTGCAGTTGTTGGTGATCAGCACGCGCTCCGCGCCGCGCGCCCGGAGCGCGGCCGTGGCCAGGCCGTGTCCGAGGAGCTGGTGGTGGGCGGCAGGGAGGGCTCCGGTGAGCAGGACCTGGCCGGGGGCGTGCACGCCGGTGGCGTAGCCGAAGGCCATGTGGACGAAGGGCTCGTTCAGGGTGATCCACATCGGGATCCGGTCGGCGAGCCGGTCGGCCACCAGGGCGGCGTAGTCGGCGAAGCGGAAGGCGGTGTCGCGGGAGAGCCAGCCGCCCGCGTCCTGGAGGGGCTGGGGCAGGTCCCAGTGGAACAGGGTCGCGGCCGGGACGATGCCCTCCGCGAGCAGGGCGTCGGTCAGCCGGTCGTAGAAGTCGAGCCCGCGGGTTGGCCGGTCCGCGGCCGCCGGGCTGGACCCGGGGCCAGGCGATGGAGAAGCGGTAGGAGTCCACGCCCAGGCCGGCCAGGAGCGCGACGTCCTCGGGCCAGCGGTGGTAGTGGTCGCAGGCGGTGTCGCCGGTGTGGCCGTCGCGGACCCGTCCGGGCTCGTGGGAGAAGGTGTCCCAGACGGAGGGGCCCCGGCCGTCCTCGGCGGCGGCGCCCTCGATCTGGTAGGCGGCGGTGGCGGCACCCCAGAGGAACATCCTCACCTCCCGGTTGTATGAGTGCTGCTCATGTTAGCTCGTGGGAGGGCCCGATGGGGGATGATGAGGCAATGACGAACGTCTCCGGGGGAACGCTGCGCCGTCGCCCCGCCCAGCGGCGGAGCGTGGAACGGGTCGAGCGCATGCTGGACGAGTGCGCCAGGCTGCTGGACGAGGTGGGTTACGAGGCGCTGACCACCAAGGAGGTCGCGCGCCGCGCGGAGGTGCCGATCGGCACCTTCTACCAGTTCTTCTCCGACAAGCAGGGCCTGGTGCGCGCGCTCGCCGTACGGAACCTGGAGGCGTTCCTGGAGCGGATCACCACCCGGCTCGCCGACGCCGAGCCGTCCGACTGGACCGGCATGGTGGACCTGGCCATCGACGAGTTCGTCGCCATGAAGCGCTCCACCCCCGGCTTCGGCGTCGTGGACTTCGGCGAGGTGCTGTACGCACCGGGCGGCCCGGCGCTGCGGGGGACCGAGCGCATGCTCGACACCGCGCTGGAGAACAACGTCGTGGTGGCCGACCGCCTCCGGGGGATCAGCATCGAGCTGCTCGGCGCCCCGGCGGGGGCGGAGCTGGACCGGGCGCTGGTCGTCGCGGTGGAGGCGGCCGACGCCGTGCTCAAGCTCGCCTTTCGGACCCGCCCGGAAGGCGACCCCGAGCTGATCGACGAGTGCAAGCTCATGGTCCGCCGCTACCTCGCCGCCCGACTGCCGTAGCCCCGCCTTCCGGACCCTTCCGGACCCTGCCGGATGCCCCTGCCGGATGCCCCTGCCGGGTTCCGGCCGGGCGTCGCCTTCCGGGCCCGGCCGGATGTCTCTGCCGGGTTCCGGCCGGAACCCGCTTCCGGGTCCCGGCGGGGATCCCGTCAGGAGACGGCGTCCAGCCGGGCGCGGAGCTCGTCGTCGAGCTTGACGTCCAGCGCGCCGAGCGCCTCGTCGAGCTGGTCGAGGGTGCTCACGCCGACGATCGGGACGGTGGCGGGGGAACCGCCGATCAGCCAGGCCAGGACCGCCTGGTTCACGGTGACGCCCAGCTCGGCCGCGACCTCGCGCAGTACGGCCAGGCGCCGGGTGGTGCCGGGGTGCTCGAAGGCCGGGTCGAAGGGGCGGTCGGGGCGGGTGTACCCGCCGCTCATCAGCGTGCTGTACGCCCACAGGGTCACGCCGGGCTCCTCGCGCAGGTAGTCGAGGGTGTCGTCGTTGACCACCGTGTGCCCGGCGGGCTGGAGCGGGGCTCCGGGCCGGGGGCGGACGTAGGAGTGGCGCAGCTGCAGGTGGGTGTAGGGAGTCCAGCCGTTCTCCCGGGCGGTGTTCCGGGCGCGCTCGAACCGCCAGGCGGGGATGTTGCTGGCCCCGGTCTCCCGCACCTTGCCCGCCCGGACCAGCCCGTCGAAGGCGGCGAGGGTCTCGGCCAGCGGGACCGACCGGTCCTCGATGTGCGCCCAGTAGACGTCCACGCGGTCGGTCCCGAGCCTGCGGAGGCTGCCCTCGATCGCGGCCTCGACGGCCCGCGCCGACAGGCCCTCGGCGGAGCCGAGCGTGCGGTCGCCGGGGACGGTCGGCCGGGCGCCGCACTTGGTGCTGATCACGACCCGGTCGCGGTTCCTCCGCGAGGCCAGCCAGCGGCCGATGGCCAGCTCGCTCTCGTCACCGGTCGCCCCGTCGTACCAGAAGGCGTAGTTGTTGGAGGTGTCCAGCAGCGCGCCGCCCGCCTCGGTGAAGCGGTCCATGATCGCGAAAGCCGTGCCGTCGTCGACGACGGAGCCGAAGGGGATGGTGCCCAGCGCAAGGGGGATGTGTGTCATACGGCACAGCGTGCGAGCTGGAGCGCACTCCATGTCAAGCCGTTTCGGCGGCGGCCGGCGAGCCTGACCGGGAGCCCGCTCAAGCCGCTTCGGCGGCGTCCGGGAAGCTTGACCTGGAGCCCGCTCCAGGTGCCATGCTTTCGGGCATGAGCGTGTACACCCCGGGACAGGTCGCCGAGGAGACCGGATTCAGCCTCGACACCCTGCGTTACTACGAGCGGATCGGGCTGCTGGAGCCGATCGGCCGCAACGCCGCCGGTCAGCGCCGCTTCACCCAGGAGGACATCGGCTGGCTGGGCATGATCAGGTGCCTTCGGGACACCGGCATGCCGATCGCGGAGATGCTCCGCTTCGCGGAGCTGACCCGGCAGGGCGAGCACACGATCCGCGATCGGATCGCGCTGCTGGAGGCGCACGACCGCCGGGTGGAGGCCCAGGTGGACAACCTGCGGGAGAAGCAGACCGCGATCCGGAACAAGATCGGTTACTACCGCGGGGTGGTCGGGGTGGGCCGCGGGCGGTCGTGAGGCGGTACGGCGGGGGCGTACGGGCGGGCCGCGGGCGGTCGTGAGGTGGTCCGGTCCGTGGTACGGCGGGGCGTGCGGGCGGTCGTGACGCGGGCCGTACGGGGCTTTTGCCGTGCGGCGGGGGGCCCTTTCCGGGTCGGCTGTTAGACCGGAAGCCGGACCTCGGGGAGGGGGCCCATGGCCGCACCGCGCGCGCGACGGATCGACATCCCGCTGAGGCACGTCGCCGTGGCGTGCGGGGTGATGCTGTTCGCGCTGCTCGGGAAGGCGACCTGGGTCCAGGTGTTCGACGCCGCCGGACTGCGGGAGAACCCGCACAACCAGCGGACGCTGACCGCCCGGTTCGAGCGCCCCCGAGGGGAGATCCGGCTGCGCGACGGCACCGTCGTCGCGACCAGCCGCCGGGACCGGGGAGACGGAGGCCGCCACCGGTACCGGCGGGTCTACCCCGAAGGGCCCGTCTACGCGCCGGTCACCGGGCACCTGTCGTTCTACACCGCCACGGGGATCGAGCAGGCCGAGGACGCGGCGCTCTCCGGGACCGACCCCCGGGTGAAGATCCACTCGATCGTGGACGGGACCGCCCCGGTGGGCGCGATGGTCGGGCTCACGATCGACGGGCGGGCGCAGCGGGCCGCCTACGAGGGGCTGCGCGCCACCGGCCGGCCCGGGGCCGCCGTCGCGATCGACCCGGCGACCGGCGCGATCCTGGCCATGGCCTCCTATCCGTCCTACGACCCGAACCTCTACACCACCCCCGACCTCGCCGAACTCGACCGGACCGACCGGCGGCTGCAGGCCGATCCGGGCCGCCCGCTGCTGAACCGGGCGATCCGGCAGACCTATCCGCCCGGATCCACCTTCAAGATCGTGACCGCCGCCGCCGCGCTCGCCTCGGGCGACTACCGGCCGAGCATGCACGTCGCCGCCCCCGCCGCGTTCCGCCTCCCGGGCGCCTCCGCCCGCCTGCGCAACTTCCGCGGAACGGCCTGCGGCGACGGCCTGCCGTCCCTGGCCTACGCGTTCAAGATCTCCTGCAACACCCCGTTCGCGATGATCGGCCTCGACCTCGGCCAGGACGCGCTGCGCGAGCGGGCCGAGGCGTTCGGGTTCAACGACGGCGACCTCGCGGTGCCCATGCCCGTGGCCCGGAGCGTCTATCCGGCCGGGATGGACCGGGCACAGACCGCGATGTCCGCGCTGGGCCAGTTCGACGACCGCGCCACCCCGCTCGTGCTCGCCATGCTCTCGGCGGCGGTCGCGGGCGACGGCTCGCTCATGCGCCCCCACCTGGTGCGGGAGATCCGGCTCGACGACGGAACGGTGATCGCCGAGGCGGAGCCGTCCCGCTACCGCCGCGCGCTGGGGTTCCGCGACGCCCGGCGGCTCACCGCCATGATGACCGGCGTCACCCGG
This sequence comes from Planomonospora algeriensis, assembly GCF_977012225.1. Classification (NCBI taxonomy): domain Bacteria; kingdom Bacillati; phylum Actinomycetota; class Actinomycetes; order Streptosporangiales; family Streptosporangiaceae; genus Planomonospora; species Planomonospora algeriensis. The sequence continues at coordinate 8,487 of NZ_CDRNDK010000067.1, forward strand.
CCGGGCGGCACCGGCCGCGCCGCCGCCCTCCCGGACGCCGAGGTGGCGGCCAAGACCGGGACGGCCGAGAACGCCGGGCGGGACCACGCCGTCTTCACCGGCTTCGCCCCGGCGGAGGACCCCCGGGTGGCGGTGGGGGTCGTCGTCGAGGGAGGCGGTTCCGGCGGCCGGGTGGCCGCGCCCATCGCGAGGGCGATCATGCAGGCCGTACTGGGGTGACCTCCTCTCCGGCCGTCGCGGGGACGGCCCGGCTCGGAGCACCCGGGCGGGACGGCGCCCGCGCGCGCGGCGGGAGGAGCCGGCAAAGGCTGGGCCATGAATCATCGATGGAACCGCGTATCCGATGAGGCGGTGGCACGGGGGAGCCAGGATTCATCCGTGACGGGCCTGATCAGGGGACGGGGTGAATCGTGGACGCGACGGAGATGCGCCGTGCGGTCCTGTCCGGGGACGGAAAGCGGTGGTACGACGGGCGGCGGACGGCGCGGAGCCTCACCTCCGTGGAGATCGTCATCCCCGTCCTGAACGAGGAGCGCGCCCTGCCCGGGTGCATCCGGACCGTGCACCGCTTCCTGACGGACTTCTTCCCCCTGGTCTGGACGGTCACCATCGTCGACAACGGCAGCACCGACTCCACCTGGGAGACGGCCCAGCGGCTCTCCCGGACGATGACGGGGGTGCGGGCCCGGAGACTGGAGCGGCGCGGCAAGGGGATCGCCGTCAAGACGGCGTGGCGGGACAGCGGCGCCGACATCGTCGCGTTCATGGACGTCGACCTGTCCACGGGACTGCACGCGCTGCTCCCCCTGGTCAGCGCGGTCGCCTCGGGGCACTGCGAGATCGCCATCGGCACCCGGCTGGCCGGTGGTTCGCGCATCGAGCGGGGGGCGCGGCGGGAACTGATATCCCGGCTGTACAACGGGATGCTCCGGGTCGGCTTCGCCGCCGACTTCACCGACGCGACCTGCGGGTTCAAGGCCGCCCGGACGGACGTCGTCCGGCCGATCCTGGACCGGGTCGAAGACGACGGGTGGTTCTTCGACACGGAACTGCTGCTGGTGGCCCAGTACAACGGGGCCCGCATCGTGGAGATCCCGGTCGACTGGGTGGAGGACGCCGACTCGCGGGTCGACGTGTGGAAGACGGCCGCGGCGACTTCCGGGGGCTCGCCCGGGTGTCGCGCGCGATCTCGCGCGGGCAGGCCCGGGTGGAGATCCCGCCGGTTCCCGTGCTGCGCCCGTCGCATCCGGACGCGGTGCTCCGCGGACCCCGGATGGAGAGGTCCTGGGACGTCCTGCTGTTCTCCGCCGTCGGGCTGGTGTCCACCGCCCTGCACGTGCTCCTGTACTGGGCGCTGCGCGACGTGTCCCCGCCCGAGGCGGCGAACCTGGTCGCGCTGGCGGTCACCTCGCTGGTGAACATCGAGGCGAACCGGAGGTGGACCTTCAACCGGGCCGGCGGGCCGGACCTGCGGACGCACGCCCGGGCCGGGACGCTCTTCGTCCTCACCTACCTGGTGACGACCGCGGCGGTCCGGCTCGCCACGGCCCTGCACCCGGATCTTCACCGCGGCGGCGAGAGCCTCGCCCTGGTGGCGGCCGCCATGACGATGGTGTTCCTCCGGTTCGCGCTGCTGAAGCGATGGGTGTTCGGGTCGGCCCGGAACGGCCGCGCCGGGGGAAGGGCGGGATGAGGGACCCGGTCCCGGAACCCGGCGGGGCGGGAGACCCGGCTACGGCACCGGGCGGGGTGGGAGACCCGGTCCCGGAACCCGGCGGGGTGGAGGATCCGGTCGCGGAACCCGGCGGCGGCTCCGGCGGAGCCGGGCACCGGCCGCCCCGGCTCCCCGCACCGCGGGTCCTCGCCCGTCCCGTGCGGCAGGCGTGGGCGGTGATCCTGCCGATGCTCGGGCTGGGCTGCGCGATCGCGTTCCTCGGCTCCCACGTACGGCCGGCGTCGGACGACTACCGCCTGATCGTCTTCACCCGCGAGGGCGGGATCCCGGGCATCGTGGCCGAGTTCCACGACCGCCTCACCGGACGGGTGGGGAACGCGTTCCTGGCGGGGATCGCCTACACCGATCCAGACCTGGGGATGCGGGCCTGCGGGATCGTGACCTACGGCATGCTCTCGGCGGCCGTGGCCCTGGCCTGCCACGGAGCGCTGCGGCGGCTGGGATTCGCTCCGACGCGGACGGTCCCGCTCCTGGTCGGACCCGGCCTGGCGGGGATCGCCCTGCTGACCCAGCCCCGCGCCTACCAGACGCTCTTCTGGATCCCGGGCGTCGTCTCGCACGTGGTGCCCCCCGCCGTGATCCTGGCGCTGGCCGGGATCGCCGTACGGGCGCGCAGCGGGGGCCGCAGGACCGCGGTCTGCGCCGCCGCGCTGCTCACCGGCTGCTTCCTGGGCACGACGAGCGAGGCGATCACCCTGATGTGGCTGGCCCTGACCGGCCTCGTCCTGGCGACCTCCGCGGTCCTGCGCGGAAGGGCGGCCTACGCGGCCTCCTTCGCGCTGGCGCTGGCGGCGGGACTGCTCGGCGGCCTCGCCCTGCTCTCGCTGTCACCCGGCGGGAGCAGGCGGCGTCCCCCCGGCGTCGGCGCCCTGGACCCGCAGCTCCTCCAGGACGCTCTCGTGATGTCCGGGGCGGCGCTGCAGCGCATGTTGCTCGGCGCCGCGCCGTTCGCGGCCCTGGCGATCGGGGTGCTGGCGGGCCTGCTGACCGGCGGCGGGCGGCGATGGCATCGACGGCCGCGATGGTCGCTCCGGTCCCGCGCGGAGAAGGCCTGGCTTCTGGCGCTCCCCGCCGCGGCGGCCCTGCTGTCGGTCTTCGCCGTGCAGTACGCGCTCAGGTACGGCTACGGGCCGCCCGGCGAGTGGGTGGCCTACCGGGCCTGGTTCAACTCGAACACCGTGCTCGTCCTCGCGGCGGCCTGCTACGGGTTCCTCGCCGCCGGGCCGCTCTCCGCGGCCCTCTCGGGGGGACGGCGGGGCCCGCTGCCGCCGGGCGTCCTGGGCGCCGGTTCGTGCCTCGTCGCGCTGGCGGTCGTCGCGGGCTGCGCGGCCGACCTCGGGAACCTCGGCAGGAGGATGGCCGAGCGGTCGGCCGCCTGGGACGCGCAGGCCGCGGCGATCGAGGAGGCGCGGGCCCGGGGCGAGACGATGATCCCCTACCGGCGCCTGCGCATGGCGCGGCTCCGCGAGCCGTCCCGGCACCCGGGAAGCTGGATCAACGTCTCGGTCGCCCGATTCCACCGGGTGGGCGGGGTCGTCGTCCGGCGGCCCCGCACCCCGCCCCCACCCGGCTCCGCCTCTCCGGCGCGCGGCGGCCGCCCGCCGGCCGGTCAGGAGAAGTAGGCGCGGGCCCGCCGGCCGGTCAGGGGGAGTAGGCGCGGGCCTGCAGGCCGTACAGCTCGGCGTAGAGGCCGCCGAGCTCCATCAGCTCGGCGTGGGTGCCCTCCTCGGTGACCTTGCCGTGGTCGAGGACGTAGATCCGGTCCGCGTAGCGGACGCTGGCCAGCCGGTGGGTGATCAGCAGGACGGTACGGCCGCCGGCGTGCTCGCGGACGCGTTCGAAGAGCGCGTGCTCGGCCCGGGCGTCGAGGGCGGCGGTGGGCTCGTCGCAGATCAGCAGGGGGGCGTCCCGGTGGAAGCCCCGGGCGACGGCGATCCGCTGCCACTGCCCGCCCGACAACTCCTGGCCGTCCTTGAACCGCCGGTCCAGCAGCGTGTCGTAGCCGTGCGGCAGGTCCGCCACGACCTGGTCGGCCCCGGCCACCTCGGCCGCCGCGACCAGTGCGGGCTCCCCCTTGTCCGTACCCATGGTGATGTTCTGGCGGGCGGTCAGCGGCCAGCGGGTGTGGTCCTGGGCGATGACCGCGATGCGCCGCCGGAGCCGGTCGGGGTCCACCTCGGACAGGTCGGTGCCGTCCCAGCGGACGCGCCCGCCGTCGGGCTCGTAGAGACCGGACAGGATCTTCGCCAGGGTGGTCTTGCCGGAGCCGTTCTCGCCCACGAGCGCGACCACCTCGCCCCGGTCGAGATGGACCGAGACCCCCTGCAGGGCGGGGGAATCCGATCCCGGGTAGGTGAAGACGACGTCCTCGGCGGTGATGCGCTCGAACCCCTCCGGGACGGGCCCGGGGCGTCCGGAGGTCAGCCGGGCCTCGGCGTCGGCGCAGAACTCGAGGAAGTCGGTGAAGTAGAGCCCCTCCTCGTACAGCCGGTTGATGGCGTACATCAGGTTGGCGAGGTAGGTCTGCCCGGAGCGGATCGCCAGCACGGCGGTGCCCGCCACGGCCAGCGGGACCGCCCCGGCGGCCAGCAGCAGGCCGAGGGCGACGTAGACCAGGGCGGTGCCCACCCCGCTCAGCCCCTCGCCGAGCACCCGCGTGAACGTCTGCCGCCGCGCCAGGTCCAGCAGGACGGCCTGCTCGGCCCTGGAGACCCTGTCGTACATCCGCATCAGGAATCCGCGCATGGTGAACGAGCGAACCTCGGCCGCCGGCTCGCGGTCCGCCAGGAGCTCGGCGGTGATCCACTTGCGCCGGGCGGCGGGGATCAGCCGGTACATCGTGGTGTAGCGCATGCGGGCAGCCCGGACGGCCGCCCAGGCGTCGGGCAGCACCGCGAGCACCAGCAGCGGCAGCAGCACGGGGTGCAGGACGCCCAGCACGCCCGCGGCCGCGACGATGCCGATCGCCGCGGTCAGCACGTCGATGGCCGTGCCGACCACCACGTCGGCCATGGACACGCCCCGCGCCCTGGCCCGCTGCAGCGCGTCGTGGAAGTCGGGGTCGTCGAAGGCGGCCAGGCCGACCCGGCTGGTCAGCCCGTAGAGGCGCTCCTCGGCGATCCGGCTGACCTGCGGGTCCAGCCGGGACTGCGCCCAGCCCGCGCCCGCCTGGGTGAGCGTGCGCAGGGTGGCGGCCACACCCACCAGGACCAGGCTGGGCAGGGCCGCCCTGACCCGCTCCGGGGTGGGGCCCGCCTCGAACAGGGCCGTCAGCACCCCGGTCGTGGCGAGCAGGCCGAACGCGGTGAAGACGCCGCTCAGCAGGCTCAGCGCGATCGTGGTGGCGGTGTCGCGGGGACTGGCCAGCCAGGCCAGCCGTACGGCCTGGGCCACCAGGGCGGGCAGCCGCCGGGCGACGGTCAGGAACCCGACGCCGACCAGCTTGTCCGCGTGCGCGTACCAGTCGGTGAGGTTGATCTCGCCGAGCTCCGGGACACCGGGCCTGTTGGTGTCGGTGTCGGTGTCGGTGTCGGTGTCAGGGGCGCGGGTGCCGGGGGTGGGGGACTTCGCGGTGTTCGGTCCGGATTCGCGGGGTTCCGAGCCGCCGGGGTCCATGCCGCGGGGTTCTGGGCTGCCGGGTTCTGGGACAGGGTCCGGAGAGGTGTCCGCCATGCTGGCAGTCTGAATCGCCCTGCCGGAGGCCGCCATGGCCCGGAGCTGTCCGGCATGAGACACCTGCGCCGATGCACGCGCCGCCGCCGCGGATCCACCGGGAACGGAGCACGGGCGTCATCGGTCCGTGTCCGCCGGCGGGCCGGTCTCCGACGGACCGGCCAGCGCGTCGCCGAGCGCGGTCCGGTGGTAGAGCACGCTGCGGCCGGTGCGGGCCCGGGCGACCAGCCCGGCCCGCGTAACGCCGCCAGATGGCCGCCGACGGTGCCCAGGCCCAGGCCGAGCAGGACGGCGAGCCGGCTGGTGGTGGCCGGTACGGCCAGCTCCAGCAGGACGCGGGTCCGGGTCCGGCCGATCAACCCGGCCAGCCCGGCCGCGCCGCCGCCGGGCTCATGCGGGATCCCGATGCCGCGCGCCGGGTAGGCGAGCGCGTACGGCCAGGCGTCCTCGAAGTAGGAGCCGATTCCGAGGGGGAAGACCGACGGCAGGAAGAGCACGCCCCGGCCGTCCAGCCGGAACGTCTCATCGGAGCCGGAGCCGGAGCCGGAGCCGGAGCCGGAGTGGACCTCGATGACGCCGTCCGGCAGCCAGCGCGCCTTGGGCGCGAGGTCGTCGAGGGCCGCCGCCCAGCCGTACGTCGCCAGGCGGCCCGCCCGCTGGACCACGTCCCGCTCCAGGATCGCGTGGAAGCGCGGCCAGGCGGGGGCGACGATCTCCTCCCAGGCCCGCTGGAGCGCGTCGGCGAACAGCGTCACCACGTCCGGCGAGAACAGGACCCGGACGACCTCCTCCGGCGGGCGCGCCATGCCCTCCAGGTTGCGGGCGATCTCCTCGTGCGCCTGGGCGACCGGCGTGGCGCGCACGACCGCGAGCTCCTCCTCGATCGGCGTGTTCACGCCGACCGGCGGCGGCGCGGGGAAGTCGGCGTTGTAGGCGTGGTCGCGGAAGAGCACGGTCATCGGCCCCAGCCCCGGCTCCTCGGCCAGCAGCCGGCCGTACGGCTCCCGCATCCGGTCGGCCCAGGCCCGCCACGGCCCGGCCTCCTTCTTCCCGCACAGCACCCAGAGCGCCTGCTTGGTCGTGACGAGCGGGGAGATCCCGAACCGGCTCGCCACCAGGTCCCCGGAGCTGACCTCGATCCGGTAGACCACGGGTGCCTCCTGTCCGTCCCGCGGGAACGCGCCTGCGCGGGAGCTTTCGGGGATACCCGAAACATTAGCCCGCCGATGGCGCCTCCCCGAGCATCGGGTGCATGACGACCACACGAGAGCGCGGCGCGACCTACGGCGAGGTCTTCGCCGCGGACGGCTTCCGGGTACTGTTCGGAAGCTTCGCGCTCCTGGTCGCCGGCGACCAGGTCAAGATGCTGGCCCTGGCGGCGCTGGTGCACGCGCGGACCGGCTCCGCGGGCCTGTCGGCGACGGCGTACATGCTCGGCTTCCTGCCCTACGTCGTGGGCGGCACCTTCCTGATCTCTCTGGCCGACCGGGTCCGGCCGCGCCCGCTGATGATCGCCGGAGAGCTGGTCAGGGTGGCGACCTGCCTGCTGCTGGCCCTCGCCGGGATGCCCGTCTGGGCGATGCTCGCACTGGTCCTGGCCACCGGCGTGCTCTCCCCGGTCTTCGGAGCGGCCCGCACCGCGCTCCTGCCCGACCTGCTGGCGGGGGACGCGTTCGTGCTCGCCAGGTCGGTGCTGAACGTGACGGCGGCCGGGGCCCAGATCGGCGGGCTCGCCCTGGGCGGCGGCCTGCTCGCCGCCACCGGATCGGAAGGGGCCCTGCTGGTCACCGCCGGGCTGTCCGCCGCCGCCGCGCTCGTCCTGCGGGCCGGGCTGCCGGACGTGCCCGGCCGGAGGACCGGCGAGGGCGGCGCCGTACGGGAGACGCTGCGGGTCAACCGGGCGCTGCTGGCCGACGCGCGGGTGCGCGGGCTGCTGCTGGCGCAGTGGCTCCCGGTCTCGTTCGTGACGGGCGCCGAGGCCGTGCTCGTCCCCTACCTGGGCGGCACGGCCGGGATCGCGCTCACCGCCGCGTCCGCGGGCCTGGCGCTCGGCGGCTTCGCCGTCGGCCGGTTCGTCTCCCCGGAGGGGCGGGAGCGGCTGGCCCTGCCGCTCGCGGTGGCGGGGGGCGTGCCCCTGCTCGGCTTCGCGTTCCAGCCGGGACTCGCCGGGACCGCGCTGCTCGTCCTGCTCGCCACGGCCGCCGGAGGCTCCTACGCGCTCGGGCTGCAGCGGCGGTTCGTGGACGTGACGCCGGAACCGGTCAGGGGCCAGGCCTTCGGCCTGCTCGGCACGGGTGTGATGACCGGCCAGGCGGTGGGCGCCGCGCTGGCGGGGTTCGCCGCGGAGTGGACGGCTCCGCATCTGGCCATGGCCCTCGCCGGGGTCGCGACGATCGCCTGCTCGCTGGCTCTGCGCCGGTCCTTGCGCCCGTACGGCTCCGCCCGCTGACGGCACGGTCCGGATCTTCGCCCCGTATCCTACGGAGGACCGCCCGCGTCCTTCCGCGCATCGCACCCGACAGAAGGCCCGCATGACGCATACGATCACCCGCCTGTCCGCCGAGGAGTTCCGTGACAGCGTGCGGGAGCTCGCCGGGCTCCTCGCCGACACCGTCGCCGACGGCGCCTCCCTGGGGTTCCTCGCCCCCCTCGGCCGGGACGAGGCGGAGGCCTGGTGGCGGGCCAGGCAGCCCGCCGTGGCCGACGGCGGCCTCGCCGTCTGGGTCTCCCGCGGATCCGCGGGAGTCGACGGGACGGTCAGTCTCGCCTTCGAGGGCAAGGCCAACGGCAGGCACCGGGCCGAAGTCGTCAAGCTGATGGTCCACCGCCGCGCCCGGGGGCGAGGGCTGGGACGCGGGCTGCTCGCCGCCGCCGAGCGGGCCGCCGTCGAGGCGGGGGCCACCCTCCTGCTCCTGGACACCGAGACCGGCAGCGAGGCGGACCACCTGTACCGCGCCGCCGGCTGGACCCGCTACGGCGTCGTCCCCGACTACGCCGCCGACCCGGCCGGCTCCCTCCGGGACTGCAGCTTCTACTACAAGCGGCTCGGCTGATCCGGTTCCGGCGCCCTCGGCCGCCCTGGGCCTCCGCGCCGGGGCCTTCGGAAGTTTTCTCCTCCGGAGACGGAACGTGCGCGGAGACTGGGTAGGACCGTTGGACGACCGGGCGATCCGCGGAGAGGCGGGCCCGGCCGATGACGCGGGAACGGGGGCGGACCCCGAGAGTCTTTGAACGGTGGAGCGATGACCGGGGTTTTGGTCGTGGACGACGATCCGGACGTGCAGTTCGTGGTGGGTCTCGTGCTCAAGCGGTTCGGGCACGACGTCGTGATGGCCGACAACGGGCAGGCGGCCCTGGAGATCGCAGCCCGGGAGATGCCCGCCGCCGTGATCCTGGACTGGGTGATGCCGGGGCTGGCCGGTCCCGAGGTGTGCCGCAGACTGCGGGCGATGCCCGGCGGGGACCGGGTCGCGGTGATGATGCTGACGGTCCGGGTGGGGGAGGAGGACATGGAGGCCGCCTTCCGGGCCGGCGTCGACGACTACATGATCAAGCCTTTCAACCACGAGGAGTTCGTGGCGCGGGTCAAGTGCATGCTCGCCCGCGTGGCACAGCCCGGCTTCGGTCCGGATCAGGGAGCCTGATCCGCCGTCGCCGTCGCCGTCGCCGTCGCCGTCGGGGTCGCGGTCGCGGCAGCAGCAGCCGCCCTGGCCGAGCCGCGCCCGGTTCCTCCGCGGCATGCGTGTGCGGCTCGGCGGGGGGGAAGCGGTCCCCGATGTGCGCGGCTCGGCGGGGGGGAAGCGGTCCCCGGCGGGCGGATCTCCTGCCGGACGGACCCCGGCCGCGCGTCAGGGCCGCAGCTCGCCCGAACCGCGGGGGATGAGCCGGGTCGGCAGCTCGATCCGCTCGGCGGGACCGGTGCCGCCGGACAGGCGGTGGAAGAGCAGCCCGGCGGCCGTCCTGCCGAGGCCGGCGGGGTCCTGCGCCACCACGCTCACCCCGGGCGTCAGCAGATCGGCCAGCTCGAAGTCGTCGAAGCCGACCAGCGGCGGGCGGTGGCCGGAGCGCAGCAGCGCCACGGTGATCCGGCTGTTGCCGGTGAACACGGCCGTGGGCGGGTCCGGCTCGGCGAGCATCCGCTCCAGCGCGGCCCCGGCCTGCTCCGGCGGGCCCGTCGCGATCAGCGTCCCGTCGTCGGGCAGGCCCGCGTCGGCGAGCGCCCGGCGGTAGCCGCGCAGGCGTTCGGCGGCGGTGAAGATGGTGGTGCGGTCGCCGAGGAAGGCGATCCTGCGGTGGCCGTGGCGGATCAGATGGGTGACTCCGGCGTGCGCGCCGCCGACGTTGTCGCAGAGCACGGTGTCGGAGTCCAGCCCGCCGGGGCGGTCGGCGAAGACGGCGGCGACGTCCGCGTCGAGCTCGGGCCGCAGGTAGTCGTGGTCGGTCCCGGCGGGCACGATGATCAGTCCGTCCACCCGCCGCGCGCAGAAGGCGAGCACGAGCTCCCGCTCGCGTCCCGGGTCCTTCCCTGAGGAGCCGCTGAGCACCAGCGAGCCGTGGTGGAGCGCCACGTCCTCGACCGCCCGGGTGATCTCCGAGTAGAACGGGTCGGCGACGTCCTCGATCACCAGTCCGATGCTCGCCGTCCGGCCCCGGCGGAGCACCCGGGCGCTCTCGTTGCGCCGGTAACCGAGCCGCTCGATGGCCGCGGCGACCCTCTCGGTGGTGGCGGGGCTGACCCCGGGCTCCGCGTTGACGACGCGGGAGACCGTCTTGAGCGCCACCCCGGCCGTCGCCGCGACGTCCTTCATGGTGGGTCGGCCCCGGATGCTCTCTGTCACATTTCGATCATGGCCCAGGCCGCGCCCCCGGACAACGTCTTCACCACGCTCCGGTCGCCGGCGGCCGGTCCACGCGGTCGCCGCCCGGCACGGCACGGCGGGCGGCGTCCCCCGCGCTCCGCGCGTCCGTCACGAGTCCTCCTGCGCGCTCCGCGCGTCCGTCACGAGTAGGCATCCTCCGTGCTCCAGCGCACGGTCGACGAAGGCGCCGGCCGAGCCGAGGGCGCGCGCCGGGTCGAGGGCGGCGTCGAGGTCCTCCGGCGCCAGGCCCACCCCGGGATCGGCGAGCAGCGCCTCCCGCAGGGACAGGCCCTCCTCGACGGCGCGCGCACAGGCGGCGTCCACCGCGGCGCGGGCCTGCGGTGTGCCGCCGAGGCGGGCGACGACGTTCTCGGCCATCGGCAGGCCCCGGGTCAGTCCGAGGTTGGCGCGCATCCGGGCGGCGTCCACGGTCAGGCCCTCCAGGAGCTCGCCGAGCCAGGAGGCGGCGCTCCCGGTCAGGCGGAGCAGTTCACCCACGGTCTCCCATTCGGCCTGCCAGGATCCGGCGGCACGCTCGTGCTCGACGGGCATCCCGGCCAGCACGGAGGCCACGAGCCCGGGGACGCGCTGGACGCAGGCGAGCACGGAGACCGCGCCCACCGGGTTGCGCTTGTGCGGCATCGCGCTGGAACCGCCCCGGCCGGGAGGCGAGGGCTCGGCGGCCTCGGCCACCTCGGTCTGGGCCAGCAGTTTCACGTCGGTCGCGATCTTGCCGAGGACACCGGCGGTGACGCCCAGCGCGCAGGACAGCTCGGCGACCGGCGTCCGGTCGGCGTGCCAGGGCAGGATCGGGGCGGCCAGTTCCAGCTCGGCCGCGAGCCGGGGCGGCACCTCGTGGCCGCGCTCCCCGAGGACGGAGAGCGTGCCCGCGGCGCCGCCGTACTGGACGGGCAGGCGCAGCGCGGCCAGCCGGGTGTGCGAGCGGTGCAGCGCGGTCAGCCACCCGGCGGCCTTCAGCCCGAAGGTGATCGGCACGGCCTGCTGCAGGACGGTGCGCCCGGCCATGACGGTGCCGCGATGCTCCCCGGCGAGGCGGGCGCAGGCGTCGGCGGCGGCGCGCAGGTCGTCTAGGATCTGGGCGAGGGCGCGCCGGGCCACCAGCATCGCGGCGGTGTCGTTGACGTCCTGGCTGGTGGCGCCGTGGTGCACGTACCGGCGCAGCCCGGAGGGGACCTGCTCGCGCAGCGCGGCGACCAGCGGGACCACCGGGTTGGCGCTGTCGGCGGCCCTGCGCCCGATCTCGGCCAGGTCGAACAGCTCCGGATCGCAGGCGGCCCCGACCGCCTCGGCCGCCTCGCGGGGGACGAGGCCGAGCCCGGCCTGGGCGCGGGCCAGCGCCGCCTCCACGTCCAGCATCGCGGCCAGCCAGGCCGCGTCCGTCACCTCGGCGGCGGCCCCGCCGCGTGCGGACGTCCCGGAGAACAGCCCGGCCGGTCCCGACGCCCCCGCCGGTCCTGCTGACATCATGTCGCCCACCTCCCGCTTGCGTACCTCCAGCGTGTCACGGGGCCTCCGGAGGCGCGGGACGGCCCGTCGGCCGGCGTCCGTCCCGGTCCGTCGGCGCCCGCCGACGGGGCGTGTGCGAAAGTCCGCCGACGGGGCGTGTGCGAAAGTAGGGCGATGTCCGAGCCCCGGGTCCGCCTGTCCTGGTTCCTGCTGGTCGCAGGGTTCGTGCTCGCCTCGTTCAACCTCAGGCCTGCCCTGGCCGGGATCTCGCCGGTGCTCGACGAGATCATGGAGGATCTCGGGCTGAGCCCGGCCGAGGGCGGCGCGATCACCACGGTGATGGTGGTCTGCCTGGGGGTGCTGGCCCCGCTCGCCCCCCTGCTGGCCCGCCGGTTCGGCCTGGACCGCACGCTGCTGGCCGGGCTGCTGGTGCTGGCCGCCGGACTGCTGCTGCGCAGCGCCGGGAGCGTCGCCGCGCTGTACGCGGGCGCGGCCGTGGCCGGCACCGCCATCGCGATCATGAACGTGGTGATGCCGGCCATCGTCAAGCAGCACTTCCCCACGCGGGTCGGCCCGTTCACCGGCGTCTACGTCTCCGGCCTGGTCCTCGGCGCCGCCGCGGCCTCCGGGCTGACGGTCCCGCTCGAACACGCCACCGGGTACGACTGGCGCGGGGCCACCGCGCTGGCCGCGCTGCCGCGCGCGCGG
>NZ_CDRNDK010000068.1:0-20576 GCF_977012225.1 Planomonospora algeriensis
GGCGCGGGGCATGGGGCATGGGGGCGGGGGCGGGGCACCGAGCTGAGCGCCTCGGCGACCTCCGCGGGGCTCGTCAGCGGGGGCTGGCCGCGCTTGCTCTCCGGCAGCAGCGCCCGGCAGACGATGGTGTCGAGGTAGCCCGGGACTCCGGCGGTGACCTGGCGCGGCGTGCAGTAGTGCCCGTTGTCCGTCGGCGCGACGGGCAGCCCGCCCGGGGTGTCCTCGCCCGGCCAGTGGCCGGTCAGCCCGGCGTACAGCAGGCGGCCGAGGCCCTCGGCGTCGCCGCGGGCGGCGTCCTCGACCCGCATGTTGTCGTGCACCACGTCGGCGAGGACCGCGTCGACCCCGAGGCCGAGCAGCTTGACCGTGCCGCCCGCCGTCCACACCAGGTGCTCGGGGGTCAGGCAGAGGTGGGGGACGCCGGCCTCGTGGGCGTGGGCCAGCGCCTCGGCGACCTCCGCGACCAGCGCGGCGGCACGCTCGGGCTCCATCGGCCCGGCGGCGACCAGGTCGGCCAGGTTGTCCCCGGTCACCCACTCGCTGACGACGTAGGAGCAGCCGTCGTCCTCGGTGGCGTCGAAGACCTGGGTCAGCCGCGGGTCGGTGAGGCGGCTGGCCGTACGGGCGGCCGAGACCACCTCGTTGAGGCGCGGGAAGTCGGGATCGAAGGTGTGGACGGCGACGGGCCGGGCGAGCACCTCGTCGATCGCCTTCCAGAGCGTGGCCCCGTTGGACTCGTGGACGCGGTCTTCGAGCCGGAACCGTTCGGCCAGCTTCGTGCCGGGCTCGATCGCCGAGGAGGTGCTCATGAACTCTCCGAAACTGGGAACGCGTCAGCGTCGCGCCCTGCGGGCACGTCAGGCCTCATCACACGATGCCGGGTGGATCCGCCCACGCCCTCCTGCTTCCACTCACCGCGCGTCGTCACACGCGTCGCACCATGGTAGTGCCGCACCGTTCCACCCGTGTTCTCCCTACCGGACGGGCGGGGAAAACATCGGATTCACCGGCGTCCTCGTCCTGCGACCATTCCAACGATCGAACTCACCTCGGGGATGCGCATGCGGTGCGCGACGACCAGGTAGAGCGCCATGCCGGCCCCGCCGCCCACCGCGAGCATGACGGCCGAGCTGAGCGGGGTCAGGTCGGCCAGCTCACGGGTGAGCCAGAGCACACCGAGAGCCGCCAGCGTACCCGGAAGGGCGGCGGTGTACATACGGGACAGCCCGGAGGCCACCACGCGCCCGTTCAGCCCCCGGGTGCGGCGCGAGGCGAGCATCCAGGCGACCACGGTGCCCGTCGCGTAGGCGGCGGTGAGCGCGCACGCCAGTCCCATCACGACGTAGCGCGGCGGCAGGACGGCGGCGGACAGCAGGCTGAGGCCGATGCTCACCGCGGTGTTGCCCGCCCCGATGAAGACCGGCGTGCGGGTGTCGCCGAAGGCGTAGAAGACCCGCAGCAGGAGCTGGAAGAGCGAGAACGGCACCAGCGCCAGGCCGAAGACCTGGAGTACGTTGCCGATGTAGACGGCGTTTTCCAGGGTGTTGTTGCCCCAGGAGTAGATCAGCACGGTGACCGCCGGTCCCAGCACCATCAGCAGCAGCCCGGCCGGGACCAGCAGGACCGCGACCAGCCGCACACCGGAGGCGAACTCGTCGCGGACCGTGGCGAGGTCGCCCTCGGCGGCCGACCGGCTCATCCGGGGCAGCATGGCGGTGATCACCGAGACCGCGATGATCCCGTAGGGGAGCTGGAAGAGCTGGAACGCCTGGGCGTAGGCGGTGTTGCCCGCGCCCTCCACCTGCCCGCCCGCACCGGAGGCGATCTTGGTGGTGACCCAGAAACCGACCTGGGTGATGCACACGTAGACGAGGCCCCAGGTGGCGGTCCGGCCCATCTCTCCCAGACCTGCGCCGCGCAGGCCGAACCGGGGCCGGAAGCGGAAGCCGGCCCGGTGCAGCGAGACCATCAGCACCAGGCACTGGGCCACGATCCCGGCGGTGGTGCCGAGCCCGAGCAGGGCGAGGTCGGCGTCGCTGACCGCTCCGACCTCGTCGCCGGAGTCGCCGGCCTTGACCAGGTAGAGGACCAGGACACCGATCATCACGACGTTGTTGAGCACCGGAGCCCACATCGGGGCGGCGAAGCGGTCGCGGGTGTTGAGGATCGCCCCGGCGAGCGCCCCGACGCCGACGAAGGCGATCTGCGGCAGGACGTACCGCGCCAGCATGACCGCGACCTCGGTCTGCCGGGCGCTCCAGTCGTCATCGGTGTACAGGCCGATCAGCGGCCGGGCGAGCAGCACCGCCGCGGCGGTGAGCAGGACCAGCGCGACCGTGCCGATCGTCAGCAGCCGCTGCTCGTAGGAGCGGCCGCCGTCGGGGTCGCTCTTCTGCCGCCGCACGATCGACGGGACCACGACGCTGCTCAGGATCCCGCCGATGAGGAAGTCGAACAGGATGAACGGGATCGCGTTGGCGACGGTGTAGGCGTCGCCCATGTGCGCGCTGCCGAGCGCGGCTACGAGCACCGCGGCTTTGACGAAGCCCGTGACCCGGGAGACCATCGTGCCCGCGGCCATGATCGCGCTCGCACGCAGGACCCTGCTCATGCTTCTTCCTCCGCTTGGTGAACGCCTGCCGGTCGGGGGTGTGGGGCCCGGGTCCTCGCCAGCGAGGACCCGGGCTTCAGGACTCGGTGCCGGCCGGCACGCTCGCCCGCTGGGCCGGGGCGGCGGCCGCAGTCCGGCGGGCCCCCCGGCGGCGCAGGACGCGCAGGCCCACGGCGGCCAGCATGACCAGCAGGGCCGCCCCCGCGATCACCAGCGCGATCCCGGTGTAGCCGGTGCTGCGCACGGTGAGCTTGACGCGCTGGCCGTACGCGCGGCCGTCGTCGGTGGTGAGCTGGACCGTCACCGAGGTCTGCCCGCCGGAGGCCCCCGTGACGGTCATCGGGATCCGCACGGTCTGGGTCTGGCCGCCGGAGATGACCATCCGGTCCTCGTACTGCTCGATCCTGAGCCGGCCGGGCTTCTGCGAGGTGACCCTGACCCGGACCGCGACCGTGCTGCCGCTCCCCTTGCGCTCGTTGCGGACGCTGATCGGCACCTCGCCGTCCTCCCCGGCCAAGGTGCGGATCTGCTCCGCCTGCTCACCGCCGACGATCCGCACCTGGTCGATCCGGCCGTCGACGGTGCTCCGCAGCTGCTCGACGTACGGCTCCGCGGCCTGGGTCCTGTCCCGCCAGGCGGAGGAGGCGAGCCGGAGCAGTGCCAGGTCGAACACGCCGGAGTCGTCGGCCTCGGGGGTGTCCGGGGTGACGGAGGTGACCAGGCCCGCACGCTCGCCCACCCGCCGGACGCCCGTCAGGTACTTCTTGCCGAGTTCCCTGCCCCGGTCCTGATCGGTGTAGGTGAGGCCGGCGCGCGGGGTGACGACCTTGCCGGGCTTGACCGCGTCGAGCGTGGCGGGGGAGAGCCACGGCAGGGACCCGGCCGTCTCGACCAGGCCGGCGACGTAGGCCGGGTCGGGCGACCAGCGGCGCGGCGGGGCGGCCACCACGGTCCTGCGGCCGGTGACGGGCTCCGCGCTCATCACCGCGGTCTCGGCGATGAAGCGCCGGCGGTTCAGCAGGGCCCAGTCAGGGGTGGAGGCCGTCGCGCCGAGGATGTCGCTCAGCACCGGGTCGGCCACCAGCGCCTGGACCGGGCCGCTCACGCTCTGCAGGGTGGCGACGGCGTTCGGGGTGGTCGCGGAGGGCTGGGCGACGGCGCCCGGGACCGTGGCGGCCGGGGCGGCGGGCGGCAGGTTGGCCTCGCTCAGCAGCACGCTGCGGACCCCGGCGACGGCCAGGACGTCCAGGCCGTCGTGGTCGATCACCCCGCCGACCGGCCAGTTGACGGCGGTGACGACGTCGCGCCCGAGGATCTCCCTGCCGGTCCGCGCGGCCGCCGCGACGCCCTTGCGGGTGGTGCCGTCGAGGCCGTTGTGGGCCAGGGCGGCCACGTCCGGATCGGCGTAAGGGGTGGCCACGACCGGTGAGCCGGCCAGGGCCGTGCGGAGGGCGCCGAGCCACCGGGTCGCCGCGGCGTCGGCGGGACGGCTCACCGTCGCGGCACCGGTCCCGGCGCCGGCCTTCACCCGGTGCGGCTTGCCCAGTGCCCGCACGTCGTCGAGGAGGGAGGGGTCGACCACCCAGGTGACCCCCTTGGCCGAGGAGACGCCCTCGGCGGTCTTCAGCAGGTCGTCGAGGCGCTTGCCCTCCGCCAGGCCGGCGGTCAGGCCCTCGCCGAGGAAGGTGCCGTCGTCGGCCCGGTGCGGCTGGTCGATGACCGGCAGGACCACGGCGAGGCGGGTGCGCGTGGCCCGCGGGGTCCCCGGGGTCTCGGTCCCCTTCGGCAGGTAGGTCAGGAAGGTGCGCTGCGCGGCGACCGGCACGCCGGCGGCGTCGACCACCTCGACCGTCAGCGGGTAGGCGCCGAACCGGTACAGGCCCAGTTGCTGCGGGGTGAAGACGAACTCCCACGACAGCCTGGCCGAGGCCGCCAGCGGCTGCTGGAGCCAGCTCTCGTCACGCAGGCCGCCCGGCTGGACGTGCGCCTGGCCGCCCAGGTAGGCGGCCATGTCGGCCCGCCGGGCGAAGGGCTGGGCCGAGTAGCGCAACCGGTAGCGCAGGCCGGTCCGGGCCTCGGTGCCGGTGTTGGCCAGCGTGCCGGAGACCCTGATCTCGGTGGTGGGCTCCTTCGGCAGCTCGGGGGTGATCGACCCGATCACGAGCTGGAGGGTCTGGCGGGCCGCCGCCGTTCCTGCGGTCGCCGTGCCGCCAGTGGCCACGGCCGCGAGGGAGAGCAGCGTGGCGAGCAGGACGACGAGCGGCACGTGCTTGCGGATCACGTGCCGGCCAAGGGTGAAATACGGCGCACGCCCGCAATGCTATGGCCTATCCGACGAGCCGGGCGGTCATCGGCTCTCCTCGGGGCCGGGGAACGGACAAGTCGATGATCTTCCCGGGGACGAGGGAGAGCAGGTCGCCGGCGTCGATCCGGAGCGCCGTGTGCCGTTCGCCCGTGGGGGTGTGGACGGGGCCGTCGATCCTGGTGAGCCGCTCGTCCACCAGCACGGTCAGGCCGTCGGGGAGCAGCAGCGGGCAGACCAGCCCGGCGGCGTAGTCGGTGGCGGAGTTCACGGTGAAGGCGGAGGCCGGGCGGACCCGGCGCACGTCCAGGACGCCGCCCACGGTGCCGGGCCGGGGCGGGGCGCCGACGGGGGCGACGGTCGCGACGACCTCGGGACCGATCCGGGTGGTGACCTCGAACACGGAGACGCCCACGCAGGTGGCGGGAGTCGCGGACAGGACCTCGGGCAGCTCGTCGGCACTCGTCAACACGCGGGGAAGGCGTACGATCTCATGATGGATCTGGAGTGCGAGGAGCCAGCGGTGGATCGCGAGGGCGTCCTTCATACAGGTCCTCCTTGCCTCGGCGCTCGGCTCCGCCCGGACCGCGGCTGAACGTAGCCTGGTGATCGCTGTACGGCGTCTCCCCAGTGGGGAACGTGTTCCCTGACCGAAGGACCTACCCGGTTTGTCCCTTTCAAATCTGTCTGAGAGCCAGCGGCACGGCATGAGCGAGCTGTTCCGCAAGATTGCGCCGGTCGCCGACGAGCTCGGCGAGCTGTTCGCCGCGCGGGGATACGAGATCGCCCT
The DNA here is from genome assembly GCF_977012225.1 of Planomonospora algeriensis. NCBI lineage: Bacteria > Bacillati > Actinomycetota > Actinomycetes > Streptosporangiales > Streptosporangiaceae > Planomonospora > Planomonospora algeriensis. The sequence goes on from NZ_CDRNDK010000068.1 coordinate 5,704, forward strand.
GGTGGGCGGCTCGGTCCGCGACGTCTTCCTCGGCCGGATCGGCAACGACCTCGACCTGACGACGGACGCGCGGCCCGAGACGGTCCTGGAGCTCATCCGCGACTGGGCCGACTCGATCTGGACGATCGGCATCGACTTCGGCACGGTCGGCGCGCGCAAGGGCAACTGGCTGCTGGAGATCACCACCTACCGCAGCGAGTCGTACGACCCGAAGTCGCGCAAGCCCGAGGTGGTCTACGGCGACACGCTGGAGGGCGACCTGGCCCGGCGCGACTTCGCGGTCAACGCGATGGCGCTGCGGCTGCCCGGCCGGGAGTTCGAGGACCCGCACGGCGGCCTGGACGACCTGCACGCCAGGGTCCTGCGCACCCCCGGCCCGGCGGAGCGGTCCTTCGACGACGACCCGCTGCGGATGCTGCGCGCCGCCCGGTTCGCCAGCCAGCTCGGATTCGCCGTGGACCGGGCGGCGCTGGACGCGATGACCGCGATGGCCGGACGGATCGAGATCGTCTCCGCCGAGCGCATCCGCGACGAGCTGGACAAGCTGATCTGCGGCGACCACCCGCGCGAGGGCCTGCGCATCCTGGTCGAGTCGGGCCTGGCCGCGTACGTCCTGCCCGAGCTGCCCAGGCTCCGCCTGGAGATCGACGAGCACCACCGGCACAAGGACGTCTACGAGCACACGCTGATCGTGCTGGAGCAGGCGATCGACCTGGAGGAGGGCGGCCCCGACCGCACGCTGCGCTGGGCCGCGCTCCTGCACGACGTGGGCAAGCCCAAGACGCGCCGGCACGAGCCCGGGGGCCGGGTCTCCTTCCACCACCACGAGGTGGTGGGCGCCCAGCTGGCCAAGAAGCGCCTGACGGAGCTGAAGTTCCCCAAGGACGTGGTGGCCGACGTCGCCCGCCTGGTCGAGCTCCACCTGCGCTTCCACGGCTACGGCACGGGCGAGTGGACCGACTCGGCGGTCCGCCGCTACGTCCGGGACGCCGGGCACCTGCTGGAGCGGCTGCACAAGCTGACCCGGGCCGACTGCACCACCCGCAACCGGCGCAAGGCCCAGGCGCTGTCGCGCACCTACGACCAGCTCGAGGAGCGCATCGCCAGGCTCGCCGAGGAGGAGGAGCTCGGCAAGATCCGTCCCGAGCTGGACGGCAACGAGATCCAGCAGATCCTCGGCGTCCCGCCGGGCCCGGTGGTCGGGCGCGCCTACAAGTTCCTCCTGGACATGCGCATGGACGAGGGCGTCGTCGGCAAGGAGGCCGCGACCGAGGCCCTGCGCGAGTGGGCCGCGGCCAACGGCGTGCTGCCCGGCTGATCCGGGTCCGGGCGAGGCCGACGCGTGTCGCCCGGCCGAGCCGGATCGGAGCCGCCGGGTCGCGGACCGCGGCGTGCTGCCCGGCCGGAGGGTCGCGGCCGGGTTAGGGTGGCGCGGTGGACGCGATCGATGTGGACGTGCCGGCGCTCGACCGCGCGCACGTGTGGCACCCGTACGCCTCCGTCCCCCCGCAGGTGCCGGTCCACCAGGTGGTGCGGGCCTCCGGGGTGCGGCTGACGCTCGCCGACGGGCGCGAGCTGGTCGACGGGATGTCGTCGTGGTGGGCGGCGATCCACGGCTACGGCCACCCGCGCCTCGACGGCGCGCTGACCGCGCAGCTCGCCGACATGGCGCACGTCATGTTCGGCGGTCTCACCCACGAGCCCGCCGTACGGCTGGCGCGCACGCTGGCGGAGATGACCGGGCTGCCGAAGGTCTTCCTCGCCGACTCCGGCTCGGTCGCCGTCGAGGTCGCGATCAAGATGGCCTTCCAGTTCACCGGGCGGCACCGCCTGCTGACGGTCAGGGGCGGCTACCACGGCGACACCTTCGGGGCGATGGCCGTCTGCGACCCGGTGAACGGCATGCACCACCTGTTCTCCGGCGCGCTCCCGCAGCACGTGTTCGCCCCCCGGCCTCCCGCCGACCACGACGAGGCCTACCTCGCCGAGCTGGCGGAGACGGTCGCGCGGCACGCCTCCGAGCTGGCGGCGATCATCGTCGAGCCGGTCGTCCAGGGCGCCGGTGGCATGCACTTCTACCACCCGGCCCATCTGCGCCGGCTCCGCGAGCTGGCCGACGAGCACGGCCTGCTGCTGATCGCCGACGAGATCGCCACCGGCTTCGGCCGGACCGGCGAGCTGTTCGGCTGCGACCACGCGGGGATCCGGCCCGACATCATGTGCCTGGGCAAGGCGCTGACCGGCGGCTACCTGTCCCTGGCGGCGACGCTGTGCACCGAGCGGGTCGCGGCGGGCATCGGCACGCTGATGCACGGGCCGACCTTCATGGGCAACCCGCTGGCCGCGGCCGTCGCGAACGCCTCCCTCGGCCTGCTGGCCGAGCGCCCCTGGCGGGAGGAGGTCGCCCGGATCGAGCGGGGGCTGACGGCGGGCCTGGCCGGGGCGGCGCACGCCCCCGGGGTGAAGGACGTGCGGGTGCTCGGCGCGATCGGCGTGGTCGAGACGCGGGAGCCGGTCGACGTCGGGCGCGTCCAGGACACCGCCATGCGGCACGGCGTCTGGCTCCGGCCGTTCGGCCGGCTGATCTACACGATGCCGCCGTACGCCACGGGGGACGACGACCTGGCGCGGATCACGGCCGCGATGACGGCCGCGGTCGCGGATATCGGCCGGGACGCCTGACGGGGATCACGGCCGCGATGACGGCTGCGGCTGCGGATATCGGCCGGGACGCCTGACGACCCGGTAGAGCACGGCGCCGCCGACGTATCCGGCGGTGATGAGGACCAGCACGGTCAACGACTTCCCATCAGCCGGGAGCAGCGCCGCCGCGCAGGCCGCGGCCAGCACGTAGCTGCCGTTGAAGAGCATGTCGTAGATGGAGAACGCCCGGCCGAGGTAGGCGTCGTCGACGTCCCGCTGGACGGCCGTGTCCGCGCAGATCTTGACGCTCTGCCCGGCGATGCCCAGCACGAAGCCGGCCGCGGCGAACCCCCACTGCTGGAACGTCGCGCACAGCCCCAGCGTGAGCACCCCGGCGGTGACGAGCATGGCCGGGACCCAGCGGTGCAACCCGAAGCGCTCGGTGGCCCACGGGGTGACCAGCACGGCCAGGAAGTAGCCGACCCCGGAGGTGGCGACCACGACGGTGACCGCGTCCAGGGCGTCCTCGGCGCTCTCGGCGAAGTAGTAGCGCGAGAGCATGACGAGCATCGCCGTGCACATGCCGTACATGAAGCGGTGGGTGGCCATCGCGCCCATCGCGGCGGCGGCGGCGCGGTGGCCCGCGATGTGCCGCGCGCCGTCGACGAGGCCGCTGACGACGTGCCGCACGGCCTCGCGGGCCTGCGGCCGGTCCGGGTCGTAGGCCGGGCCGAGCAGCGCCCGGTCCATGGTCCGGGCGATCAGCGCGCTGAGCCCGAAGATCAGGCCGGAGACGAGCAGGAGCACGGCGACGCCCTGGTCGTCGCTGCCGAGGACCTTGCGGAGCAGGATGCCCGTGCCCACTCCGACGAAGGTCAGCACGGTGCCGGAGGTGGGGGTGACCGCGTTGGCCACCATCAGCCGGTCGGCCGGGACGACGTGCGGGAGCGAGGCCCCGAGCGCGGCCAGGAAGAACCGGTTCACCCCGAGCACGCAGAGCGCGGCGGCGTAGAAGACGGCGTCGGGGGCGCCGCCGGCCAGCAGCGCCGCGGTGGCCACCAGCAGCGCGCCCCGGACCAGCGGCGCGACGACCAGGATCCGCTGCCGGGACCAGCGGTCGATGAACACGCCGACGAAGGGGCCCAGCACGGAGTACGGCAGGAGCAGCACGGCCAGGCCCGCGGCGATCTGGACGGCGCTGGTGCTCTGCTCCGGGCTGAAGAACGCGAATCCGGCCACCGCGAACTGGAAGATCCCGTCGGAGAACTGGGAGACCAGGCGGGTGCCGTACAGCCGCCGGAAGTCCCGACCTTCCAGGACGACGCGGAGATCGGATACGAATGACACGGGCTCAGCCTACGTGCGGAACGGGCGCGGAGGATCGGGGATGTCCCTGAGACCACCGAACGGCAACCATGTGACATATATGGACTTCTCGCCCTGTGTTGCCGAGTGGGCGTGATGAGCAGACATGATCACGTACTCTCGATCCGTGACACCTGATGAACACGTCGTGCTCGTCGACATCGAGGGCAACGCGGTCGGCACGGCCCCCAAGGCGGCGGTGCACGGCCCCGACACCCCCCTCCACCTCGCCTTCTCCAGCTATGTGTTCGACACCGAGGGCAGGGTGCTGCTCACCCGGCGGGCGTCGCACAAGCTCACCTGGCCGGACGTGTGGACCAACAGCTGCTGCGGCCACCCCCTGCCGGGCGAGTCCGCGCACGACGCGGTGGTCCGGCGGCTGGACTACGAGCTCGGGCTCGCGGTCGCCGCGGCGGACCTGCTGCTGCCGCGCTTCTCCTACCGGGCCGTCATGGACAACGGCGTCGTCGAGCGCGAGCTCTGCCCGGTCTACCGGGTCGTCATCGACACCACGGCCGACACCACGGCCGACACCGGGGCCGTGCCCAACCCCGACGAGGTCGGCGAGGTGCGGTGGACGCCGTGGCAGGAGTTCGCCCGGGGCGTGCTCGACGGCAGCCTGGCGATCTCCCCGTGGTGCCGGGAGCAGGTGCCACACCTCGACGCGCTCGGCGCCGACCCCCTGCGCTGGCCCGTCGCCGACCCCGCCGCCCTCCCGTCCGCCGCGCGCTGAGTGCGGGCGGGCCCGGGGTGCGGCGGGGTCGGCGGTCCGGGTCCCGTCAGTAGAGGTCGGCCAGCGTCACCAGGACGACGTCGCCGCGGCGGCGGGCCTCGGCCTCCAGGTCGGCGGTGAAGCCGTTCCTGGCGAAGATCACCAGCTTGGCGTCCTCCGCCGGAACGCGCTTGGCGATGAGGACCGCCCGGAGGTGGTCCAGCCGGTGCAGGTCGGCGCTGCCGCGGGGCTCCGCGGTGTACTTCGCCTCGCCCAGCACGCTCACCGCCGGGCTCTTCGACCGGGCCTGCTCTCCCGGGCCCAGCATGATCACATCGATCTGGTGGCTCTTCCGGCACTCGGGGCACGAGATCGTCGTCTCCCCGACCTCGCCGCCGCCGTCCAGGCCGAGCCGTTCCAGGCCGTAGACACGGGTCCAGCGGCGGCAGACCTCCTCGAAGGCCGGTCCGAGGATCTTGGACTGGACCGTGTCCCGTGCGGCGGTCCAGACCGCCTCGGCGTTTCCCAGCTCGGCGTCGTGGATGCGCGGCTGCACCACCAGGTGGTGGAAGCGGAGCAGGGGGTCGCTCAGGTGGTAGGAGATCTTGCGCTGGTAGAGCACGTCCTCCTCCTTGGCGATGATGCGCGACTCCAGCAGAACGCGGAGGGGGTGTTCCAGCGCGGTCGCGGGCCGCTCCATCCGGGCGCCGATCTTCGTCGGGGTGGTGTGGCCCTGGGCGATGTGCTGGAGCACGGTCTGGTAGAGGGAGCGGTCGACCATCCGGGGGTCCTCCCGCAGCACGTAGGAGGGCTCGTCGTAGAGCGTGCCGTCCGGGGTCACGACCTCGTCCATCACCCACCGCTCCACGTCGGCGAGGGAGGACAGCGGCTGCCGCCCCGCGACGCCGCGCCGGTAGCCGGGCGTGCCCCCGATGAAGGCGTAGAGGTGGAGGGCGGCCTCGGGGTCGGAGACGCGCCAGTACTTCGCGGTCAGCCGATAGTCGAACGGGAACATCCGGATGTTGTAACTGGAGCGGCCGAACAGCGGGCGGCTGCCCGAGAGCAGGTCGTACATCACGGAGAACGTCGAGCCGCAGAGGACGAGGCGTACGGCCGGCGCGGTCTCGTCCTGGTGCTCGCGGAAAGCAGACCGGTCGTACAGCTTCTGGATGACGCCCGAGAGCATGGGCGCGCCCGCCAGCAGGAAGGGGTACTCGTCCAGGACGAGGAGCTGGGGGCGGCCGGTGGCGAGGGCCCGCGTGCGCAGCTCCACCAGGCACTCCTCCAGCGCGGGCTCCCAGTCCCGGTAGACGGTGGACTCGATCCTCGACGCCGGCCAGCCCGCCCATTCCCCCAGCGTCGTCTTGAACCGGTCGAGGGCGAGCAGCCGGTCGTCGTCGGGGAGGGCCATGTGGTACAGGCCCTGGAATGCCTCGGAGAGGTGGGAGAGCACGAAGCTCTTGCCCTGGCGGCGCCTGCCGTACATGACGCTGAGGTGCAGACCGGGGTACGGGCCCATGAACCTGTCCAGCAGGCTCCACTCGAAGTCCCGCGCGAAGACTCCAGGCGGCTTCTCCATGATCCGAGCCCCTAGCTCCTAGTCTGGTTAATATAACCAGACTAGGAGCTAGAAAGATCGATAGCGGGGCGAAGCAGAGCACGGATGGAGTGAAGTCGGAGAGTCCAGCGGCGTCCTTCCTGCCGGGCGGGTCGAGTGATCACGGACGGCGACGTCTTTGAACCGGCTCTCAGGGGATCTCGGAACACTACGCCGGAGCTTTTCGGGCATGGCGGCGTTGCCTACGTGCCAGTTCCCGGGCGGCGGTGAGGCGTTCGCTCGTGAACGGGTCCACGGAGCCGGCGCCTTCGCCGGGGGTCCGGTCCCACCCCGAGATCTTCTCCGCCAGAAGGCGGAGGCGCCGGTCGCCGGGTTTCACGTCGATCTGGAAGTGGCTCTCCTTCGGGGTGGGCTCGTCACCGCCCCAGCGCACGATGCCCTCGCACTCCGCGAGAACATCCCGGATGACGGTCGTCTCATGCGGGAAGAACCCGCCAGACCCTCCGACGGGATAGCCCCCCGGTCGGATCGCGATCGCGGTCCCCGACAGGTGGTTGCTCTCGTACGGCTGCGCCACGGCACGTGAGGTGACGTGTCCGGTGACCTCGTCGGGAGCGTCGCTGCGCAGGGCGTCGATCTCGTAGTGGAACCGCCGGGCGACGTGCAGCAACACGATGGCAACGTCCCCCTCCAGGACCCGGACCTCGGTATTGCTGCCTTCGATGCGGTGGGCCTCCGCCGCCCCGACGACGGGCCAGCCGTTCTGGCTGACATCGTGCGGCCAGTCCGCCGGTTCCGGCACCGCCGCGGCGGCGGGGGTGTCCACGGTACGGCCGAGGGCCACCGCGCCGACGATTCCCGCCCCGACCGTCAGCAGACGGCGGCGGGACAGGCGGTGTGCGGAGTCAGACACGGATACCCCTTTGCTCGGAGAAGCGGCGGTTGGAGATCATCATTTCCGTCTCCGTGCTCGAAAGGCCATGACCATGCAGACCACGGTCCCCACCAGAGACGTCACCAGAATGGGATTGATATAGATCGGCACCAGGTCCGTCGCCGTCCCGTCCTCCCAGTGACAGATATGCCGGAGTGGGAGCCAGTTCCATGAAACGGACGGGGAGCCCAGAGGTTTCATGCTGCAATGCTCGCTGATTGGCCGGAACGTCCAGAATTTTCCGCTCAAGAATCCGTGTGCGTAGATGACGCCCGCCACGAGCAGCGCCACACAGGACATCGCGCCCCAGCGACGAGAGCTCACGGCTCATTCCCCGTCACTGCTCTTCAGAGACTGGATGCGCGCGCCCTCTTCGTTCAGCCTGGAGAGAAAGACCCCCTTGAACCCCTGAAGGAACTCTGTCCATTTCTCCTCGGGCAGCAGGTGCGGCGGCACCGTTGGGATGCCACCGGTCAACTCGATCAGTCCTATGCGGATGGCCGAGATGGTCCCCTCGACATCGCGGGCGAGAAGGTGATCGGCGACGTTTCCGAGAATGACATCTTTACCTTCGAACCGGCCTTCGTAGAACTGCTTGAAACGAGATTTGTATCCGCCTGCCTTGTAGTAATCCTCCACGGCGTCCGCGATATTGACGTTTCCTTTGAGGACTCTCATCGTGATGTTGTAACTGTCGGCGTCCTCGACCAGGTCGCGGAGTTTGAAGCTGCCGTCGCCATCTATCTTGGCCAGTCTCTCGGTGCAGTAGGTGTATCCCGACGAGTAGCGCGCGCTGTCGCGACGCCATTCACCATAGAAGGTCATCAGATCACCACCCCATCCGCTGACATCGCTGCGGGCTACCCCGAAGCCCGACGGAGGGGGTGCGACATACACTCCGTTGCAGTTGGCACCGAAGTGAGGAACGCTTAGATCTATACCGTAAAACGGATCGCGTAGCTCATTGATCATTTTCACGCCGGCGGCCTTTATGTAGTCCACGAACACCTGATCGTAACCTCCGATCAGGAAATCCCACTCGGCACCGGAATATTCTTTGTGTCTCAGGAACTCCATCACCAACTGGTTGGGATTCCTGTCGCTGCCGGTGTACTTCGTCGCCAGTTCGTAAAGACGCCTGATGTAGGCGACGAACTCGTCGATCTCCGTGCTCGGGGTGTTGACGGCCGAGACCCCAGGATCCTTGTCCGGAGCGTGGATGTTCTTGTCGATATTGATCCGGCCGTCACCGGATCCGACCGCCAGCGTCTGAATCTGGTTGAACGACCAGTTCTCCGGGAGGGGATAGCCCATGTTGCCGGAGAACGCCACGGACATGCCCGACACGAACGACCATCGGGCCATGGTCGTCTTGGTCACCTGCGCGCACACGTTCCTGGATCCGTAGACCCCGTGCACGTACCGCTTGCCCTTGCTGACCAGGCCCGAGACGACACCGCGGAAATAGGGGATGATGTTCGACTCGATCTCGGCCTGCGTCGCGTCGTAGTCGACCGCGAAGTAGATCACCGTTCCACTGTCGAAGCCGTACTCCACCGCGGCGGTGTGCGCGTCGACGGCGTCCTTATGGCCTTGCTCGTAGGTGAAGTAGCTGACCTCCCCGCCGTAGTACTGGGAGATGGGGAACACCTTCAGATCGTTCCGGAAGATGACCTCCAGCTCACCCGGCTGGATCCGCTTGTTCAGATAGTTCTTACTGGGACGCTCGTCGAGATAGCGGCCGATCACCCGGTAGCCCGCATCGTGAAGGGCCTTGGCGCGCGCGTCGGTGATGGTGGTGATGCAGTCTGCCGCGGTACCGGGGCGGTCAGGGTCTCCAGTGGAGACCAGCGCCTGACACCAGGTCGCGAAGTCCACTTCTCCTTCGTCCGGTAGGCCGGTGAACCTCTGGAACCTCTTCACCCAGCCTTTGAGGTCGCTGTCGAAGGTCTCCGTGAACACTGCTTCCGAGTACGACCAGCCGCCCTGTGTCGTCCGGTATCCGACCGCACCGTTGAACACGGCCGCCGCACTGAAGATCCGCACCCAGATCCCCGTGTCGCCGCTGGACAGCGGGTGGTTCTTGAGGCCGGCCTGGGTGCCGGGCCCGAACACGCCCGTCGCCTGGCTGTCACTCATGCCCAGCTCGAACTGGATCGCCAGGTAGAGCGCCTTCTGCACGTCCCGGGAGAAGATCCCGTCACAGGGGACGATGAAGAAGTTGGCCCGGGCGATATAGCGCCAGTTCAACCACTGCTGGACGATACGGACGCTCTCCTTCCCGCCGGCCACGAGGGTGTACGCGTCCATCGTCAAGATGGCCTTGAAGAGCTTGGGCGGAACCGTGCCGGTGTGGGTGAGGCCCGCGTTCCTCGCCAGATTGAAAAGGGAAAGGTCGGTCTGCCCGTCGTAGACGCCGTACTGGCCGCCGCCCCAGTAGCCTTTGCAGAAGAGCCCGTGCTGAAGAATCCTGACGATGTTCTTGTTCGCCGTCGAGGGACCGATGCCACCGAGGGCCGCGAGCTTGGACAGTGTCGTCGGCCCGAAGCTGTCGGACAGCGCTGTTATGCCGAGCTCGACCTGTAGTGCACGAGTGAGGGAGAACATCGTCGCCCAACCGGTGACCCCGTCCTCGGGGCATTTCTTGTATCCCGAGACCTGGCCGTATGTAGCGTTCACCCACTTCTGGGCTTCAAGAACTTTTGCATCCATGCGCCGGCCCTCCCGGTGGCGTGTCAGCTGTCCGGCTACCGCGGACGTCGGCATGCCGGAACGGATCGAACATCATTCGAGGATCTTTACGGCGTTGGTGTACCGCTTCTCCATCAGCTCTTTCAACCTCTGAAGTGCATCGCGGTTCTTGGCGATGATCCTGTTCTGGACGTCGGTATAGGCGACACGCCTGACACCGCTGTAATTCACCTGCAACCGGCACTGCTCGTCGGCGACGGCCGTCTTGATCTCCAGCTCGCTCACGGTACGACGACCGCGGCCGGTGTCTCCCAACTGCCAGCGCTGATCGCCCTGCGCGTCGAACGGTTTCTCATAGGAGAAGCCCTTCTTCCTCATGCAGTCGCTCCACTGAACTTCGACTTCGGCGATTCGCCTGTCTTTGAAGCCCTCGATGGCCGCGTCCTCCATCAGGGAGTAAAGCCTCTTGAATTCGTTCTCCTTGGCAGGGCCGGTTCCGTCCGCGCCGAGCGCTCCAGCGTTGAGAGCCCTCTCCGCCTCGCCCGCGCATCCTCCTCTGGGAACCCTGACGCCGTTGACCTTCGAGGTGCCCAGCCCCGTATGAGCGGCGTCCTGCTCGGCTGGGATCTCGAACATGCGGAGTCCGTCGAGAGCGGCGAACTCCTCGACGTCCTGGCCTACCGGCCCGAGGTAGCCGTAGCGTGCGACCTCTTTCGCGCCGAGCCAGCCCAGATACGCAGCATTTCTGGAGTATCGGACGGGCGTCGTGTCATGTTCCGGCATCGTGAAGCCGAACCGCTTCAGACAGCTGCCGAGGATCTTGAAACGGGCTTCCTGTACACGCGCACGCCGAACGTTGTCGAGATCGTAGACGTCCATCGGCAACGCGAAGTCATTCTCCGAAGTGACAGCAGGGTAACCGTTTAATAGATTTACCGATCCATCACGTGAAGTATTGGATGCGGGTGCCGAACAACCAGTGAGAAGTAGAGCGGCGAGCACCAGGGGGTAGGTCGATGCCCGTTTTTTGACATTATTCATGAAATAGATGCTCCGTGTGGGCGTCGTGGCGCCGGATGTCGGGCCGGCGCCATGACGCCTTCACCGAATTCTGGTATTACCAGCTCTTCCTGGTGCCGTAATCCCATCCATCATGATAGAAGTGAGCACGAATGTAGGAGGCTTCAGTCTTTCTGACCCCCGCTGTGTAGGAGCGGTAGACCCAGTCACCCCAATCGTCAAGTGACCGATACTGACTCGAACCCCATCCGCAGAAGTGGGGGTCGCCGGAAGTGTCCCACCAGCCGGTGGTGATCCTGGCACCCTGGATCTGGTAACCATCCTCGTGGTAGACCTTGGACCAGCCGAACGTGGCACCGCTGGCGGTTCCCTGGTTCACCCTCCACCACCAGAAAAGGAGGCCCTGAGGATTGCTCGAGTCGGCACGGGGCCACCGCATCTCCGTCCCGGACACCGCAGACGCGTTACTGGCATTAGCCGGGTCGGCGAGCCAGTTTCCACACCACGTGGTGGCCGCGGCCAGGCTCACCGCGGTATCCGCCTTGGCGTCGCCGGTGGCCGCGCTGAGGCTGGCGCCATTGGTCTCCTTGACCAGGCGCTTGTCTTTTTCGTTCAAGGGGAGCTCGTCGAGCGGGATCGGCTGAGGAGCCGGCGCCGGAGGCTGGTCGATCGGGATTTCACCCTGAGACGCAGGGGTTTCCCTCGCCCCTACGTACGGATCCTCGGGCGAGAATGCGAAAGCCGGGCCGGATGAGCTCAGAAGGGCGGCACCGGTCGCTCCGGCGACAAGCGTGAACCGCCATCTTCCCTTCTTGGTAATCATCGCCATAACCTATTCCCATCATGACATCGATTCTTATGAATCGAAATGAACGGTGTCATGAGGACTAAAATAAATCAAGATATCGATGATCGACTGTGGTGAGGATCACATACCTTGAGGCTTTTCATCCACTCTGGCCGACGCCTTTGTGTGCAAATGCGGAGAGTCCGCATTTGCACACAAAGGCGTCGGCCAGGCGACAGTTCTGGTCAGGGGGTGCGGGAATCCGGGCCGAGACGGGAGGGTCTCCTCGGGGAGGTGGTCGACCACGATCCAATGCGCTGCGCCGCACCCCTGGACGCCGTCTTGCTGAGTGCTTCCCATCATCTCGGCCAGGATCTTCCGGACCGATGGCGAGCGGCGCCGCCAGGTTGGGAAAGGCTCCTTGATCGGTAACGGACGGGCTCGCTTGTGGACGATCGCCCGGTTGGTGCGGCCGGTGGTGGATCTTCGCCTGAGGCCGGACCGCCATCGACGCCTGTCGCGCGATGGCGGGTGCCTGGTCGCGACGTCGGGGAACGTCATCCACGCCGCGATCCGCATACTTCTCCTGCACCGCTTCGAAGAACGTCGGCAGGAGCCAGAAAGATCATTTTCTGGAGAAGGGAAAGCCCTCCGCCCGGGAAGGGCGGAGGGCTCTCAGGGCGAGGGGATCAGCGCTCGACCTCGCCGCGGATGAACTTCTCGACGTACTCGTGGGCCTCCTCGTCGGAGTACTGCTCCGGCGGGGACTTCATGAAGTAGGAGGAGGCCGAGAGGATCGGTCCGGCGATGCCCCGGTCGAGGGCGATCTTGGCGGCGCGGACGGCGTCGATGATGACGCCGGCGGAGTTGGGGGAGTCCCAGACCTCCAGCTTGTACTCCAGGTTCAGCGGGGTGTCGCCGAAGCTCTTGCCCTCCAGGCGGACGTAGGCCCACTTGCGGTCGTCCAGCCACGGCACGTGGTCCGACGGGCCGATGTGCACGTCGGCCTTGGCCATCTCGTGCGGGATCTGCGAGGTGACCGACTGGGTCTTGGAGATCTTCTTGGACTGCAGGCGCTTGCGCTCCAGCATGTTCATGAAGTCCATGTTGCCGCCGAAGTTCAGCTGGTAGGTGCGGAGCAGCTCCACCCCGCGGTCCTCGAACAGCTTGGCCATGACCCGGTGGGTGATGGTCGCGCCGACCTGCGACTTGATGTCGTCGCCGACGATCGGCACGCCCGCGTCGGTGAACTTCTGCGCCCACTCGGGGTCGGAGGCGATGAAGACCGGCAGCGCGTTGACGAAGGCCACCTTGGCGTCGATGGCGCACTGGGCGTAGAAGCGGTCCGCCTCCTCCGAGCCCACCGGCAGGTAGGAGACCAGCACGTCCACCCGGGCGTCCTTGAGCGCCTGCACGACGTCGACCGGGGCGTCGTCGGACTCCTCGACCATCTCGCGGTAGTACTCGCCCAGGCCGTCGAAGGTGTGGCCGCGCTGCACGGTCACGCCGGTCGGCGGCACGTCGCAGATCTTGATGGTGTTGTTCTCCGAGGCCACGATCGCCTCGGACAGGTCGCGGCCGACCTTCTTGGCGTCGACGTCGAACGCGGCGACGAACTCGACGTCGCCGACGTGGTAGTCGCCGAACTTCACATGCATCAGGCCCGGCACCCGGGTGCCCGGGTCGGCATCCCTGTAGTAGTGCACGCCCTGCACGAGCGACGCGGCACAGTTGCCCACACCGACAATGGCTACGCGCACCGAACCCATGGCACTCGCTCCCCTTAGTCCTGTTTGATCAGTTGTCCTCCGGAGCGGCGGGCCGCTCCGGACCATCGGTTCCGGGCGAGGGCGCCCGGGACGTGTCTTCGTGCGCCGGCCGCGCTTCCCTGCCCGCGGCGGACCCCCCGGAGTCCGTGCCGGGGGCGGCCGCGGATCCGCGCCGCTCGGTCTCGATCAGCTCGTTGAGCCACCGCACCTCGCGCTCGACCGACTCCAGGCCGTGGCGCTGGAGCTCCAGGGTGTAGCTGTCCAGCCGCTCGCGCGTGCGGGCCAGGGCCGTGCGGACGGCGTCGAGCCTCTCCTCCAGGCGGCTGCGGCGCCCCTCCAGGATGCGCAGGCGCACCTCGGCCTCGGTGTGCCGGAAGAAGGCGAAGTGGATGCCGAAGCTCTCGTCCTCCCAGGCGGACGGACCGGCCTGGGTGAGCAGCTCCTGCAGCCGCTCCTTGCCCTCGGCGGTCAGCCGGTAGACGATCTTCGACCGGCGGCCGGTGAGGGGGACGGCGCTCTCGGGGGCGGGCTCCTCCTCGACGATGAGCCCGTCGGTCAGCAGCTGGCGCAGGCACGGGTAGAGCGAGCCGTAGGAGAAGGCGCGGAACATGCCGAGCAGGGCGTTGAGCCGTTTGCGCAGTTCGTAGCCGTGCAGCGGGGTCTCGTGCAGCGACCCGAGCACGGCGAGCTCCAGCACGCCGCCTCGTGAACCGGCCACTGGAACCACCACCTCTCGCGCCGATGTATCGAGCCGATACATCGGAAGGATACGTCGGCTCGACATACTCGGCAACGGGCGACTTTCCCAAGAGGTTGGGAGCAAACGCAAAAAAGCCGTAGTCTGGCCGTTATGTGGTCACAGCGAGCGGTGGTGGGCTCAGGCTCCCGCGCGCTCCGGATCACGGATGGGCACGGGGAATTTCACGTCTGCGCAGGAGGGGCCGGTCGCGGTCGTTCCTGGAGCCGCCCGGGGGGCGTATTCGTCCCGGGGAACGGAGATCCCCCCGAAGAGGTCGGCTACTAGTGAGCCAAGGTGCTGAGATGCCCCCCGCCTAAGAGGTAATCTCACCCGCGCCTACACGCCGTCGTAGACCCCGATGACCGAACGAGGACGCGTTGAGTTACAGCAGCAGCCATGACCCGGAGCCGAGCGGGCCTCAGCAGCGCCCGGACGGATCGGCTCGTCAGGGGCGGCGCCGTCGCTCGAACCCGGGAGCCGCCGCTCCCCGTACCGTCCCCCCGGGTCCGCCGTCCCAAACCGGCGACCCGAACCGGGGTCTGCCCCAGTCGCAGCCGTACGCGCCGCAGGGCCGGCAGGGGGGGCAGGGCCCCGACCCGAGGTACGGCGCGCCCGCACCCGCGCAGGGCCGGGGAGCCGATCCCCGGTACGGCGC